>JACVJG010000198.1 GCA_015711875.1 Candidatus Solincola jinzensis
CGCTTTCCCGTACCGGATATCATGGTGAGTGAGGCTTCCGCCGCGTCTTGGCCCGCCACCTTTGACCGTGTCGCCCCGTTCGCATGCGACCCTTCTTCAACGCGCGGATCATCAAGGCAAGTGGTAAATAAGAACGTTTTCTGGTCACATTCCGGCATACCCTGCCCCGCTCGGCGATGCATTATGCAATACGCAATAGGCGGTATGATATAGATTAGTCCCCTCATACCTATAGGGGTATATGATTTTATCCCGAGAAAGCCGTTTTCCCGTTTTCGGAGGTGGGATATGGACGTCGCGGCGAGGGTGGTTTCCAGGGGCATAGCGGAAAAGGCCCTTGAGGAGCTCAAGGGCCGGTTCGGAGAGCGTTTCAGCGCCGATCCCGTGGAGCGCTACATCTATTCCCGAGACATGGGGGAGTTCCCCTCCCTGGTGGGAAGGATGGTGGGCGGCCTCGCCCAAGCGGTGGTCCAGGTTGAGAGCGAGGACGACCTGGCATGGCTGTGTGGGTTCTCTCTGCGCCACGGCATGCCCCTCACCCCGCGCGCCGCCGCCACCAGCGGCTACGGTGGCGCCATCCCCGTCAACGGCGGGGTGGTGGTGGACGTCACGCGCATGAACCATATCCTGGCCATCGACGAGGAGGAGCCGTCGGTTCTGGTCGAGCCCGGCGTGGTCTGGTGGGATCTGGAAAAAGAGCTGCGTAACCGCGGTTTCGCGCTGCGCTCCTATCCCTCCAGCGCTCCGTCCTCCACCGTGGGAGGCTGGGTGGCCGAGGGGGGCTCGGGCATCGGGGCCTACCGCTACGGCGGCATCGCGGATAGCGTGCGCGAGCTCCGGGTGGTGACCCCGCAGGGGACGCGCTCCATAAGCGACGCCGAGGAACTCCGCCTTTACGTGGGGTCGGAGGGTATACTGGGATTCATCTCGGCGGCGAAGATTGCCGTGCGCAGGGCGGTGGACGACGAGCCCCACCTCTTCGCCTTCCCCTCCCCGGACGCCGCGCAGCGTTTCATCTACTCCCTCAAAGGCCGGGAGCTCCCCGTTTTTCACCTCCAGTTGATAACCCCCCGGCTCGCTTCCCTCAAGAACGAGGTGTCAGATACCCCCTACCTCCCGGAGGGCTCGCACCTGGCCCTGGTAGCGCTGGAGCTGTCGGGCGAGGGCGGTGAGGCTTCCTCCACTCCTCCCGGCGAGGAACTCGCTCGCCTGGCCTCCGAGGCCGGGGGAAAGACGGTGGAGGGGGACGCGGCGGAGCGCGAGTGGGAGGAGAGGCTCTATCCCATGCGCATCAAGAAGGCCGGTCCCTCCCTGGTGCCCGCCGAGGCGAAGGTGCCCACTTCCAAGGTGGGCGCGCTGCTCGCGGATGTCGCCAGGCGCATCCCGGAGCTGGCCCTGGAGGTGGTGGTGGGCGGGGACGGCATGTCCGTCTTCCTGGGCTTCATCCCCTGTGACTCCCGCGCGGCGAGTTTCACCACCGACTTCACCGCCTCCCTGGATTTCCTGCGGCGGGCGGAGAGATACGGCGGCGCCCCCTATGGCATCGGCTTATATTTCGTGGACAAGGCGGGAAAGAGCATGGGCATGGCGGCGCGGCGCGAGTTGCTGCGGGCCAAGGGGGAGGTCGACCCCGCATGCCTCCTCAACCCCGGCAAGCTCGTGGACACCTGCGCCGCCTCGCCCCGCCTGCGTGCCCTGCGCGCCATGATGGCCATGGCGGAGCTCAGCCTGCCCCTCGCCGCCCCCGCGCGCAAGCTGGCCCCGCGCGCGCGCGTCATGCGCCGCAGGCTGCCCGAGAAGGTGGAGGAGGCCGCCTTCACCTGCGCCCAGTGCGGCTACTGCAAGGAGGGATGCACCCTCTACGCCGGGCGGGGCTGGGAGAGCGCCTCCCCCCGCGGCAAGATGCAGTACCTGCGCGGTTACGCCAGGGGCGAGGTCCCCCTCACTGAGGAGATGTCCGACACCTTCCTCCTCTGCACCACCTGCAAGAAGTGCGACCTCGCCTGCCAGACCGACCTGCCCATCGAGTCGATATGGGGGGAGATGCGCGGCGAGCTCGTCGCCAAGGGCAAGTTCAACACCTTTCCTCCCTTCGAGATGATGGGCGCCTCCTACGACCTGGAGAACAACATCTGGGCCGGCTTCGCGGGTGATCGCGATGCCTGGCTGCCGGAGGATATCAAGCCCGCCGAAAGCGGCCCCGTCCTTTTCTGGGCGGGTTGCACCGCCTCCTACGTGGAGCAGGACATCGCCCGCGGGGCGGCGCGCATCCTGAAAGAGGCAGGCATCGACTTCGCTTACCTGGGCAAGGACGAAACCTGCTGCGGCGTGCCCTTCTTCATGAGCGGCAAGTGGGACGTCTTCGAGAAGGCGGTGCGCAAGAACGTCCGCAACATCCGCGAGCGCGGGGTTAAGACCATCTACGCCTCCTGCCCGGGGTGCTGGGTCACCCTGGCCCACCACTACAAAGATTGGGCGGAGAAGCTGGGCCTGGAATGGGACGTCGAGGTCAAGCACATCTCAGAGCTGGCGGCGGAGCTGGTAAAAGAAGGCAAGCTCGAGTTCAAGCGGGAAGTGCCCATGAAGATCACCTGGCACGACCCCTGCCACATCGGCCGCCACGGCGGCATCTACGAGGAGCCGCGCCGGGTGCTCGAGGCCATCCCCGGCCTGGAGCTCACCGAGATGGAGCACAACCGCGAGGACGGCCTGTGCTGCGGCAGCGTGCTCACCCTGATCGGGGAGACCCGCCCCACCTCGGGCCGTATCGCCCACCAGCGCCTGGAGGAGGCCCGCGCCGCCGGCGCCGAGGCCATCGTCACCACCTGCCCCTGCTGCGAGTTCCAACTCAGGGTGTGGAACGCGGCGGAGGGGAACGGCCTGAAGGTGCTGGACTTTGCGGCGGTGGTCGCCCAGGCCCTGGGCGAGGAGCTGGAGAACCCCGACCCCAGGGTGCAGGACTCCTGGGCGGTCTTCGACGTCATGATACAGCTCATGACCCCCCAGGGCATGGCCGACTTCATATGGGAATTCCTGGATTCCATCTCCCCCCTGCTGGGCAGGGCCATGCGGCTGGGGAAGAAGCTGCCGGGGCCGGCGAAGAAGGCGATGTTCGCCGCGGCCGACCGGTTGATGCCGCTGATGATGCCCAGGATGCTGCCTCTAATGATGCCCTGGATGCTGCCGAGGATGATGCCCCTCATGGAGGCCAAGATGCCCACCATGACCGACTCCATGCGCGAGCTCATGCCGGATATCCTGCCCAAGGTGATGGACCGCATCATGCCCGTCATGATGCCCCGCATCCTGAGATGCATGCTGGGGTAGTCTTCGGGCGTGTCGTGGTTAAACTTCAAGCCATATCACATTCAAAGCGCAGTTTTTCGGCTCAGCATGTCGTTTTGTCGTGTGCAGTTACAGTATGCCGAAAGGCTCGTCAACAGGGCGAAATTGCCATTTTAGGGCACAGCTAGTTCAAACTGTATCCGTGATAATTGCCCGAAAGGCTTGTCTCCCGGGGTAGGGGCTAAGTGACAGCCAGCGCCCCCTACTCCTCGCCCACTGATTTGGCGATGTATTTGCGGAAGCTCTCCACCATCTCCTTGAAGGCGCGTTCCAGGCCGGCGAACTCGCCGCTCTCGTGCACGGCTATCTCCACCTCCAGGTTGCCCTCCATGACCTCCTCCGCCGCCGCGGCCAGCTCGTCTATGGGCTCGGTGATGCGCCTGCGGATGAGGTAGGAGAGCACGAAGAAGGAGATGGCCACCACCGCCAGCACGGATATGATAACGGTTATCCAGAGCAGCGCGTTGGTGCGGTTTCTCTCGTCGTTGTAGAAGGCGTCTATAGCGGCCACCTTGTCCCCCATTGGCTTTACGAAAACGTAGCCCACCGCGGTGCCCGAGGTGGGGCTGATGGTCTTGTCGGCTATGATGGCGTAAGGCCCCGAGAGGCCCATGTCCGCGAAGCCCTCCTCGCGGTAGATATAACCGCCGCCGCCTTCGATCAACTCCAGTATCTCGTCGGGAACCTCCCACTCGTAGATGAGGCTCTCGTCGCTGGCCGCGATGACGATGGGCTCGGGGTTGAAGGCGGAGGGGAGCATGACGATGGATACGGATTCGAGCTCGAAGAGGCCCGATTCCACCATCCTCTTCATCTCCTGGATGATGAAGCGCTGGCCCTCGGTGAGCTTCTTGTTCAGCAGGGCGTCGATGAGCTCCTGGGGGGTGGCCCCGCTTATCTTCTCCTCGAAGACGGGGAGGAGAAGCTCCGCGATATAGGAGCTCGCCGAGGCGAGGTTCTGCATCTCCGTCTCCAGGATCTTGTCGATGCTCTTGTCGATGAGCTGGTCCTGGGAATCGCGGAAGATGAACATGGTCACGAGCCCGTAGGCGATGAACACCACGATGATCAGCGCCGTGATCATGTATAGTATCCCTGACTTTTTCTTCTTGAATCGCTCCGTCAGCCCTTTTTCGCGCATACGCGTCACTCCTCCTTTTTCACCGCCGGTTACCTTTGAGTACCCGGCATCCTGAACCAGCCTTTTTTCTGCTCGCACTACGGATTCTTATTTTACCGAACGCGTAAGCCCGTATCCCCTCCCAGGTCATTTGAGGTTTTCGGTAAATCCTAGCCTCTCCTTAAGCTCACGTCTTTGACATCCTGATGAAACCGCCGTTCGCTTGCCGGAAATATGAGCGCCTAAAGAGACAGGACATTGCTGTGTTGCGCTTTCCTCCGTCCCGATGAACGTTTTTGCCGGCTATCCATACGAACAATACATGTAAAAAATACCATAACTAAATATCCCAGTTAATATCTGTATGTCCCCAAGGGGGTTTCGAGAACCCTTTCTCCGTGCTCAAGTCTCAAAGCGTCTGTAAATGCGATGTCGACAATCCCGTATCGGTTGTCCATCCTGCCAATAAAACCTGGGTGCCACGTTTTGCAACTGTGACGAAAGGGTCGTTTGGCCGGCCATTAGTAAAAAATAGAATCGTATCCAAAGCGCGTGTGTGAGGGGCCCGGGAAGCACCACACAAAAGTGCTTGGTGATCGCTTCAGATGCCTTTTCGAGAGATGGCTTGTACTGAAGGGGTCCGAAAAAACATATAAAAGTACCCAGAGATGTATTGACATTCCTGCGGCGTTACGGTAAGAATATTTTTAGGCTGTTAGGCGAGTGAGTGCTCACTTTCTACAATCGGTCCCGTGCCGGGCAGGTTTTCGCCTCGCAAGGTCTGTGAGATATGCGACCTGAGATATGCGTTGGGGACAGGCAAAAGAGTCACAACATGCCTTTTTTGCTACTTGTTCCACTCTGCCCAGTTGATGGTCTGGGTGTAATAGGGACTGGCAAAAGAGTCACAACACGCCTTTTTGCCACGGAGGCGGTAGAGCGACAGGCATGGGGATAGGGAAGGTGCGGCCGAGGATGAAGGCGGGGCGGTCAAAGGCATGAGCGCCTCGGGAAGGTCGGGACGCGATGCGCGCTGGGAAACGGAGTCACTCAGTCTCATAAGGTTGAATGCTTGACCTCGCCGCGGCCGCGAAGAGAAACGGGGGGATATCGCGACGGTATGCGCAAAGACGCCAACGCCATAAACTCCACGGTAAAGGCGAGAGGGGGAAGGCCGGGCAGGGGCGACCGCCTCAACCACATCATCCTCTCCTCCATCGAGACCTTTTCCCGCACCAATTATGAGAAGGCCACCACCGCGCTGCTGGCCAGGGAGGCGGGGGTGGCGGAGGGCACGCTCTACAAATATTTCCCCAGCAAGAAAGAGCTCTTCCTCGCCTGCTGCCGTTACATCGAGGAGCAATTGCTGGCCCGTTATGAAGCCATTTACAGAGAGTGCGGCGACAGGCCTCTTGAGTACCTCAAGCGGGTGTCGGCGAGCTACCTGGAGTTCGTGCGCGACAATCCCAGCATGCGCAAGTTCCTGGCCTTCGTGCTCAACAACACCTTCGACGAGGACTTCCGGCGCGAGCTGGAGGGCTTCATGGACCTCAACATCCGCACCACGGAGCGGATGTTGCGCCGAGGCCAGGAGATGGGGGAGATCAGGGAGGACATCGACCCCCACGTGGTGGCCTGGTTCTACGTGGGCGCCTATTTCACCATCATCCTCATGGTGGAGATGGAGGCGGAGGTCTTCAAGAA
>JACVJG010000199.1 GCA_015711875.1 Candidatus Solincola jinzensis
CATGCTCATGACGTCGGTATTTCCTGGGTCGCCGAAGCCGGGCGCGGTGGGGGTGCCGGCCTCTCCCCCGCCCACCTCCTGCCGCCAGGAACTGCCATCCCAAGACCAGATGCGGCATCCGCTCTCAGGGTTCCTGATCCCCAGAAAAAGCCTGGACGAGTAAACGGCCATGCTGGAGACGTTGTTGCTCCTTGCATCGCCGAAGCCGGGCGCGGTGGGGGTGCCCGTCGCTCCCTGGCCTACCTCCTGCCGCCAGGTCAGGCCATCCCAGGACCACACCCGGCATCCCGAGGGGTTGTAAGCGGCCGCGAAAAGCCTGTCGCCATAGAAGGCCATGGCGTTGACCTCGGTGTTGCCGGCCTCACCGAACCCGGAGGTCGCCATGCGCTCCCATGACAGGCCCGCGCCAGCCGGATCGGCGCCGAGCCGATGGGGCTGGAGGAAGATGGCCAGGAGCAGCGCTCCCAGGCAGAGCACCGCCCTCATGGACCTCGGCCTCCGCCGACCGCCTTCAGCGGAAACGGTGCCCGCGATCCCCGGTCCCGTGTCGCGAAGCGCCGCCTTAGCCAGCTCGCCCTTCAACCCTCCTCCGCGCATGCGCCGCCTGCCATCCATAAGCTCGCTCCCTATACCCGCTCAGGAATTTACGTGAATATATTCCAGTCTCGCGCACCCGATACCTTTGGAGATGGAGGAATATTTGTCCCAGAATTCAACGGCTTTCAACAGGGGTTGACAGATAATTAACCTCCGATACTTTTGGAGATGAAGGGAGCATTGTTCCCCAATAGATAGGTGGCCGTTCCCCGCAGCTACATGCGCATTTGAATATGACAAAGAATTAAAACCCCGGCCGCGGGGGGTCTTCCACCGGGAAGACCCGCCGCGATGTTTCGCCCGCTATTCCCACCCGTAAAGCAGCGAGGTAAGGATCTCGACGGATCGCCTCGGAGCGCTGCGATCCGCTCCCAAAAAGTGAGTTCGCTTTATCGGACACTAGCATCGTATGGAAGTGCGGTCCCCAATCCTTCTCCAACGAAGGAATGTTCTCAAACGGCCCTCCGTACGTCGCCACGGCCGCTGCGCCGGCCCCGTCAAGCCTCCATCAATCGTATTTCGATGGATACGGGCCGCCCTCGTATTTCTCGTATCGCTCCAGGGCCCAGTCGACGAAGGAGGTCATCTGGATAGCGCCAATCTGGCATGCCTTCGCGCATTTGCCGCATCCCGTGCAGGCCCTGAACTCCACCAGCCAGGCGTTGGGGACTTTCTTGTCCAGGTTCACGAGCTTGATGCCTTTGTTGGGGCATGCCTCGATGCAGTCGTTGCACCCCTCGCATGTACCCACCATTATCCAGGGCATCTGCTTGGGCTTCTTGCCCTCTTCCCCGCACTCCTCCTCCTGGATGGCGTCCGAGATCTTGATCTCCTTTTGATCCGCCATGATCCTCACGCCATAGTGATCAACCGCCGGGGCACATGTCCTTCCAGCCGAGGCCGGCCTCGAACCTGCAGAGCTCCTCGTAGGACATACCGTCAAGCCTCTGGCCCGCCACGTGGCCGGGCTTGGTGCAGTAGAGCTCCTTCAGGTCCACGTAGATGACCTTGGCAGGCGCCCCCCCGAGGGCGTCGGCGGCCTCTCCAGCCACGGCGTCGAAGTCGGCTCCCTCAGCGATTCGGCCGATCCCCTTGAACTGGTACGCCGCGCGTATCGACCCCAAACCGGAGCATCCCATGGCGATCCAGGGGTTTTTGGTGAAAATTGGCTCGATGGCGGCGAACTCGTCCTCCGCCAGGGCCAGAGCCACCACGTCGTCCGCCACGCAGCGGCAGTAACGCGCCACGATGCAGTAAGGCACTCCCTCGGGAGTGGCCAGGCAGATATGGCATCCGGAGCCCTCGATCCAGCTCTTCATCCTCTCCGTGAGCTTGATGGCCATCCCCTTCACCCCCTACTGGATCCTCTTCCCGACTTCTCCCGGCTTGAGGGAATAGATCTCCTCGACGTGCAGCACCACCACTCCCCTCTGGGCGGCCTTGGTATAGACGATATCCGGCGGCACCTCCTCGGGGGGCTGCTTTCCGTGCCAGTCGCCCCACTCGTCCAGGATGTCCTTCGCCTTAACTCCGTACCAGTCGAAGTCGGGGTCGATGCCGTACTCGATGTCGATGGCCTTGCCTTTGAAGGCCCAGTAACGCCCGCCTCCTCCCGCCAGTGGATGGGCGATGGCGATGACGCATTCCGGGTTCTCCTTGAGGTTCATCTTCGTTTTGAGCAGGAACATGTCGGCGATGAGGACCTTGTCGTCGCCCCAGTGCTCGGTGTAGCGCATGGCGGCGATGTTGGGTTTTCCCTCCAGGCTGGACGTGCACAGATAGGTCACGCTCCCGCCCTTGCCCGGAACGTGCAGGGCCTCCTTCATCTCCTCGGTGAACTTGACCATCTCCTCCTCCTTTCCCCTTACACCTCGATGCGTATGGGATCGCCGGCGAAGCCGCGCTCGATCTGCTTCTTGAGGTCGTCCAGCACCAAGTCCAGGCCGAACTCGCGTTCCACCGCCTCCCTGGCGCTGATCAGTTCCTCGTATTCCACCTTCACGTGCAGGGGCCTGTCCGCCGGCCCGATGAGCTTCAAAAGGCAGTCATGATAGAGGGTCCTTCCCTGGTGGTGGAACTCGATGGTGGCGGTGACGAAGGACACCCGTTCGTAGGCATGCTGTGTTTCCAATATATGGTATCCAGATACCCCCAGCTCTCGTGCCATGAAGGTCCCCACGGCGTCCTCGCTGGACGGATCGACGTCCACGATAAGGATGTACCCCGGGCGGTTCTTCTTGGTGAGCGTGGGGATAACGTGCACGTTCCGCGCGCCTTTCTCCATCACCCGGCCGATGAAAAAGCCCATTATCTCTCCCGATACGTCATCCACCTGGGCCAGCAGCAACCTGCCCGGTTTCGTTCCCATCTCCCCGGTGCTCACCTCCTTTCGCCAGACCTGGCTTGCCCTTCACCTTCACAAGAACTCCTTCACGCTGGCGTCATAGGCGCAGGACGCGGCGTGGTCGAACATCTCCCGGTCGGCCTCCGGGATCAGGGCCCTCATGGCCTGAGAGGCTTCTTCCGCTATGCTCTCCCGCAAGGCCGCGAAGACGGCGGTGAGGTCGCGTTCCGCCGCCGCCCGGTAGGGATATTCGCCTATCGCCTTGAGCAGGTCCACCAGGTCGTATGGCCGCTCGCTTGTGCCCTCCGGTTCCAGACCCTCCCAGTCGCTTCGCAGCCACTCAGGCAGGAGGGCAGCGAATTCCTCCCTCCTCTCCTCCGGCATACTGCTCTTCACCGCCCGTAGAGAACCCCGTACCGCCCGCTCGATACGGTGAGGGGACACCAGATCCGCAAGGGCGGCGATCCTATCGAGGAACTCCTGCCTGTTCTCGGCCACTCCACGCCGACCTTCCCGGCTCGCTTAACGTCAACGCTGCGACTTCTTTAATTCGTCCATATTGCGCTTGGTGTACTCCGCGCTCGCCAGCACCGAGTCGGCGGGTATGGCCAGCAGGTACTGGAAATGCTCCTCCGCGGCCTTGGCGGCCTCCAAGGGATCCATCCCGAAGGCCACCGCCATGTTCACCACCGCCATGATGTCGATGCTGCAAGCTCCGGAGTTGAGGAGGTCGGTCACCCCCAGGCATACAGCGGCCATGCCAGGGAGGTTCTCCTCATCCCTCTCCAGGAGGATCTTGGGCGCCCAGTTGACCAGGAAGTTGTCGAACTTGTAGACCTTGCCGTCGACTTTCACCTCCACGTTGATATGCCCGTCGAAGGCGAAGAACTTCTGGGCTATCTTGCTCTTGCGACGACCCGCGCCCGGGCGGATATCGGTGTATTTCACGTATTCCACGTCGCGACCCAGGATGTTACTCATCACCTTAGCCACCCCTTCCTGGGTCATGGCCGTGTGCCTGTCCTCCATGGCCCGCGCTATCTCCGCGAAAGTCGCCCCCTCCTTGAAACGGTCATACACCCAGCCCAGTCGCTCGTAGACCACGCGGGTGAAGACCGGCTCCGTGGCCTTCAGCAGGATCTCGGTCACGGGGCCGGGAAGGAGCCCGTGCGCCTTGTGGGCCAGGGTGTTGATGGCCACCAGCGCGTCCTCCTGCTGGAAGTAGGACTCGGTGGACTTGATGAGGATGTCGATGACCTCTTCCTCGGAGGCGCCCTTGCCAAGGTGATAGAGGACGATGGCCGGGGCGGTGGCCCAGTGGTGCAAGGGCAGGAGAATGGGGCCGCCCGAGCGACCGACCCCCAGCATGGGTCCCTCCTCGATGAGTGAGCATATCTCGTTGAACATGATCATCCCCACCACCGTAGGGCTGCCGCAGTCCTTGAGGATAAGCCCCAGCTCGCCCACCACCTTGGCCGCCGAGATCTCGTCCCGGCTGCCGCGGATATGCAGCACTTCCGGGATACCCGCTGCCTCGATGGCGAACTTCCCCACCACGTCCGGGGTCCTCACCTTGAACATGGGACCGAACTCCTCGCCCACGTACGCGTCGGGGTGCAATATCTCGAGCGCCGCCCCCGAGGCCATGAGTGCGGCCATCCACCTGCACGGCTTCATGCCCACCGACTCGTAGGATTTGAGCATGGCCTTGACGCCGATGGGGACTATCTTCCTCGCCACCTCCGGGAAGAGATAATCCTCCCCGATGGCGGTATGCCCCAGCACCGGGCTCCCGGCCAGTCCGGGCGGCAGGAGGTTGGGATCGAAGGGAGCGAGATGCTCCTCCATCATGGCCTGATAGATGGCGAGTGTGGCCGCGAATCCCGATATCTTGTTGTTGAGTTTCTCGGTGGGGCGGTTGGCTATGCGGCTGGCCTCGGCGCCCGCCGCCATGCGGCAGATGGCCCCCAGTTTGCGGTTGGGAGTGGGAAGGCCGGCGGAAGCAGAGGCCCCTGCCCAGTAAAGAAGCGCCGCGGTGACCACCGAGGCGTTCGACGCGTCCGCCCCGTACATCTTGAGCACGTCGCAGGTCTTCTTCGCGACCTCGTCGATCTCCACCTTGCGCGCGTCCTCGACGTCCACCGCCAGGGCACGCGGCTTTTTGAGTTCTTTGCCGATGACGTTGGAGGCGGCGAATATGGCGATGTTGAATGATCCGAATCCTCCGAGATTGGCCTCGAGTTTTTCCGTGGTGCGGTGTTCGGGCAGCATGTCGATGGCGCGCGCGGCCGCCCAGATCTCCTTTTCCATGCGATCACTCCCTTCGTCCATGCGGGCCTTCGGGCCCCGCCAGCTCCTTGTATAAAAACCCCTTCTATGGGCACGACGCGGGAGTCGTTGTTTGATGAACCTCTATTTCCCTTTCGCTACATGTGGCCGGTTTCAGGCGGGTTCACATCTATTGGTTTCTCATTTCCAAGTATTTTGCCCATGCTTGCTTTTCTTTCAAAGCAAAACTAGCATATATTATTTATTGTTAACACAAAATTTATTATAGCCAGTGTCCCCTGAATTGACAACTCCTTTGTCTTCAATTAATATATTTACTGTTTTGAGAAAATCTATCTTCTTCCGTTCGAACCCGGAGGCGAGTCCCGGTTCCCATTCGGAGGTAATGCCAGGAGGTTTTGTCATATACTCCTTGTAAGGAGTTTTCCCGTAAAGGCTTGAATAAGCCAGTCAAAGAGGTTTCCAGTAGCCTGCAAAGGCAAAAGACTCCAGTAGGACGGGGGGAATATGAAGGAGATCGCGAATAAACTGAGGGAATTGCGCGAGAGCAAGGGCCTGACCCTGAAACAGGTCTCCAAGGATACGGGGTTTTCCATATCCTTCCTCAGCCGTTTCGAGAACAACAAGAGCTCCATAACCCTCAGCAACCTGTCCAAGCTGTTGAAGTACTACGACACCACTCTGGCGGAGATCGTGAGCGAACGCTCCCCCTCCCCGGTGCTGAAGCCGGAGGAGCGAAAACACCTCTGGGACAACGTCGACGGAGTCCATGCCTATCTGCTCGTGCCCGACCTCAACCGCCTCATCGAGGTCATGCTCATGGAGTTCGAGCCCGGAGCGGAAGGGGGTTCTTTCTGCGACCCGGTGCACCACGAAGGCGAGGAGTTCATCATGGTCCTCGAAGGCGCCATCGAACTCAACCTGGACGGC
>JACVJG010000200.1 GCA_015711875.1 Candidatus Solincola jinzensis
CAGGAAGCGCATCGACGTCTTCCGCCGCCCCTACGCCACGAGGTCGAGCGACTGGATGCGCTCCGTCGGTTTGCGTTTCTTCGCTGGATTGGATCGCGCCATCTCCGCCTCGCTGGTGAAGGAATAGGCGTGGTGGAAAGGCGGGAAAGCGCGTGCGGGGGACGGAAGGAGATGCGGACCTGGCGCCAGGCGGCGGCCGGCGGTTGGTCGTGTGAGGGAAAGAGGACATGAGATGAAAGCGGATATCGAACGTCTTTACCGCGAAATGTTGAGGATGAGGCGTTTCGAGGAGGCGCAGGCGGATCTATGGCGCCGTGGCCTGGTGCCGGGGGAGATGCACCTCGGCGTGGGAGAGGAGGCGGTGGTGGCCGGGGTCCTGGACCACCTGAGGGAGGGCGACGCCCTCGCTCTCGACCACCGCTCCACCCCTCCCCTGGTGGCGCGGGGCGTGGACCTCGTCTCCATGCTCCTGGAGGTGATGGGCGACGAGGGGGGTTTGTGCGGGGGGATGGGAGGCCACATGCATCTCTTCTCGCGCGAGCATCTCGCGGGCTCATCGGGCATCGTCGGCTCGTCGGCCCCTATGGGGGCGGGATTCGCCCTCGCGGCCCAGCAGCTGAACCCCGGCGCGGTGGCTGTTTCCTTCTTCGGCGACGGAGCCGCCAACCAGGGACTGGTGCTGGAGAGCCTCAACCTTGCGGTGGCGTGGAAGCTCCCCCAGGTCTTCGTGTGCAAGGACAACCGATGGGCTATCACCACCCGTACGCGGTCGGTGACCGGGGGGTGCCTGACGCGGCGGGCGCGCTCCTTCGGTATGCCGGCGTGGCGCGTGGACGGAACGCGGGTCGAGAGGGTGTGGGAGGTGGCCGGAAAGGCCGTGCGCCGGGCGCGCGCCGGCCGCGGCCCCAGCTTCATCCTGGCTTCCTGCCCGCGACCGGAGGGGCATTTTATGGGAGATCCCCTGCTGCGGGTTTACCGGGAGCCGGTCAAGCAGGCGGCGGAGATCGGACCTCCGCTTGCCAGGGCCGTGCTCTCCAAGCCCTTGACCGCCGCGTTGAAACGCGTGGTTTATATGGTAGATATTAGTAAAGTAATCGTGAATCTGGGCTGTGAAAAAGCGCTGTCGGGATGCGATCCCCTACGCCGCGCCGCGAAATCGGTGGGAGAGGAGGCCCGCGCGCGCATCGAGGCGGAGGTCGAGCGCGAGGTCGCGGAAGCGGTCGCGCAGGCCCTGGAAAGGAGGAAGCGTCATGCCTAGGATGTCCTTCGCTTCCGCCATCGACTACGCGCTGGAGACGGCCATGGCCGCAGATGACAGGATCGTCGTCCTCGGCGAGGACGTGACCATGCTGCGGCGCAACCTCTACGCGCGCTTCGGCCCGCGAAGGGTACGGCAGACCCCCATCAGCGAGGCGGCTTTCCTGGGAGCGGGGGTGGGGGCGGCCATGGCGGGGCTGCGGCCGGTGGTGGAGATCATGATGGTGGATTTCATCGCCGTGGCATACGACGCCCTGCTCAACGAGGCCACGAAGGTAAGGGCTTTCTCGGGCGGCAGGTGGGATGTCCCCCTGGTGGTCAGGGCGGCTTGCGGGGGCGGCTACGGCGACGGGGGGCAGCATGAGCAGTGCCTGTGGGGAACGCTCGCGGGCATGCCCGGCCTCTCGGTGGTGGTGCCCTCCAACCCCGCTGACGCCGCCGGTCTCATGCTCTCCGCCCTGGCATGCGACGAACCCGTGGTCTATCTCGAGCACAAGCTCCTCAGCGACTACTGGCTTGATTATCTGGGCGGAGCGAGCAGGGGAAGCGTGTATTTCAACGTGCCGGAAGCGGGGGCTTCCGGAGAGGTAGGAAAGCCGCCTGAAGCGGTGCCCATCGGCAAGGCGAAGGTGGCGAGGGAAGGCTCGGACATCACCATGATAAGCCTCGGAGTAGCGCTGCACCGTTGTCTGGAGGCGTCATCGGCCCTGGCCGAGCGGGGAGTGTCGGCCGAGGTGGTGGACCTGCGCAGCGTGTGCCCGATGGATCGGGAAGCGGTCATTGCTTCCGCGCGCAAGACCGGCAGGGTGCTGGTCGTCGACGAGGACTATATGGGATTCGGGCTCTCCGGAGAGGTCGCGGCGGTAGTGGCTGAGGCCGGCAGCGGTGCCGCCTTCGCTCGCGTGTGTTGCGAGGGCGTGATCCCCTTCGCGCGCCATCTGGAGGAAGAAGCCCTGCCCAACACCCGCCGCATCATCGAGGCGGCGCTCGCCCTGGCCTCGGGCTGAGATGGCGTCCGCGCCGTCTTGCGTTCGTTAAGGGATAATCGCTCCATGTTCGCGGCCTTCTCTCGCCCCGCCTCTCCTCGCAGGGAGGGGTAAAAGCTGTCCCATGGCTGGATTATCTATCCACGCTCACATACCTTCCCGGATCGCGAAGGGGAGTCTGGATATGCGAAGCCGCGGTCATCTGGGCATCGCCACCTTTCTTGTCGCCACATGGAGATCGCCATGGACCGTGGGACGCGACATCCCATGGCGATTTCCACAAGGACCATGCCGGCGGGGGTTGAAAGCATATCGATCGTTTTTCGCGCGGGTTCCCGCGGCGATATGGGGCGGAAAAAGCGCGCTTCAGGCCTTCGGGAGCCTGAAGCTGAAAGTGGTTCCCTTTCCGGGACTGGACTCCACCTTCACCTGCGTGCCGATGAGGTCGGCGGCCAGGCGCACGATGTAAAGGCCAAGACCCACTCCCTCCCCGTGTTTGTCCAACTCCTCCAGGCGGGTGAAGGGCTTGAAGATGACTTCGGTGAGTTCCGGGTCGATGCCCTCTCCCTCGTCGCTCACCGCCACTTCGATGCAGTCCCCTTTCTCCTCGGCAAGCAGGGTGATGGGTGAGCTGTCATCGCTGAAGCGCTGCGCGTTGTCCAGGAGGTTCCTCAGGATGAGTTTGAGGCAATAGGGGTCGGTCATAGCCTCCATGCCGTTGCCGCGCAGGTTAACGCGCACGCGCTCGCGCGTTCTCTCGGGCAGGCATGAACGGGCCTCGTTGAGCAGGACCTCGACATTACATGATTTGAGCTCGAGAGGGAGCTTCCCGTCCTTTAGGGATGAAACGGTGAGGAACTTGTCAAGAAGCGAATTGAGGCGGTCGCAGCTGTTGCTGATGTGATCGAGGATCTCGTTTCGCTCTTCTTCTGAGAGATTGCGAAAGTAGTTGCGCAGGATGATGGCGAAGCCGTTCACCACCGAGAGCGGAATGCGGAACTCGTGGCTGGTGACGCTGATGACCTCGCTCTTGAAGCGGTCCGATTCCTCCAGCATGCGCTTGGCCTCGGAGAGCTCCTCCACGCGGTCCATGAGATGCAGGGAGAGGAGATGGTTTTCCACGAAGAGGCCGATCCTCTTTGCCAGTTGCTCCAGGAAGTCGAGGTCCAAGGGATCGAGGGCGAAGCGGTTCAGTTTCTCCCCGACCATCAGGATGCCCTGCAGTCCCTCCGGTCCCCGCATGGGGACCAGGGCCACCAGCTCGCGCTCGCGCATCTCCTTTCTCACGGCATCGTCGGAGGCATCGGCGGCGAAATCCCTGTCCTCCACCAGGATGGTGCGGTCCCGCAAGCGGTATAGCCTCGAGCGCTCATCGTCTTCTCGCCGAAAGCCGTAAGTCTCCTTGCCGGCCGCCCGGGCGCCCATGATCCAGTTGACCCCGCCTCCGGTGACCGCAGCCGGCACCACGGCGGTGAGCTCCTTCAGTCCCAGCTGCCCGCACGCCTTTGAGAGCGCCAACACCACCCCGTCCCGGATGTCGTTTCTGGACATGATGGCGGCGGAGACGTCGTGCAGCAGTTCCACCTCGTCGTAAAGCCCGGAGAAGAAGAGGCGGGAGGCGAGACGGGAGGAAAGACGCAGGGCCAGGGGCGTGAAACTCACCGCCAGGATGAGGGTGGCCACCGAGATCACCAGGCTGAGCTCCGGGTCGTTCCTCCACCAAGTGCTGGCGAAGGCGTAGGCAGCGGCCAGCGGCACCCCGAAAACGGCTATGGTCAACAGGTAGGAAAAGGTCTGCCGCACCGCCAGGCGCACGTCCAGCAATCGGTGTCTTAGGATGGCATAGGCGGTGAAACCGATGGGGATGAGGGCGAGGGGGTACATCCAGTTGGTGGTGACGTCGGGATTCATGAACGCGGGGAGTATCGCGGCGAGCACTATGGCGAGCGGGATGAATATCCCGAACCCGAGCAGGATGTAGGTGACGCGGTCCCGGTCGGTGCCCCGGGAGCGCCTGCGCTTGAGGTGCAGCAGCCAGAGCGAGACCGCCCCGAAGGCGGTTACCGTGGCGATGAACAAGGGATGGAGAGGGCCGTTTGTCTGTGTGTAGGTCTCGTTTACGTGAATCGCCTCGGAGAGAGTCCAGGGCGTAAGGTTAACCAGGGCGAGCGATGCCACCAGGGCGTAGAGGGGCCGCGTCCACGCGCGGCCGGGATGGCCGCCCTTGAGGAAACCCAGGCAGAAGAGCATGAAAAAACCCTCGGAGAGCACGATGAGGAAATAGCAGATCCGGTATTCCCATGTGACAAGCAGAGGGGAGGGGTCTCCCATAAACCTGCTTATATCGGATGCCACCATCCAGAGGGACAGAAAGAAAAAAGCCACGGCCAAGGTGCGGTTGAGGAAGCTGCCACGATGCGCGCGGTATATGACAACGGAAAGGAGAAGCGCGAAGGCGGCGCAGATGTAGGAAATGGTTATGGCCACCAAAGCATTGCCCATGACATATAACCCCCTTCGGATTTGTATATATTATACAATATGCTCACCATTGCTGCCGGGCCGGCGTGAAGAAGCGCCGCGTGATACGCATGGGAAATGGACGCGAAATCCAAAAAATACAAGCACGCCGTGGAATCGAGTTCTGGAGGCATGATCATGGGCAAAGGGGATGCAGGCGAGGCCGGTTCCGGCCTGGAGCCCTTTTTCTCTCCCAGAGGCGTGGTGATAGTGGGAGCTCGGCGCTCCCCGGGCTTCGGGTTCATCCTGCCCCTGGCCTTGCGGCGCCAGGGGTGGGGGGATCGCCTGTACCTTGTGAACCCCGCGGGGGGCGAGCTTCACGGCATGCCTCTCTATCCCAGGGTAGCCGACGTCCCCGGTGATGCGGACCTCGCGGTGGTCATCGTGCCCGCCCGTGTGGTGCCGCGAGCACTGGAGGAGTTGGGGGAGCGCGGGGTCCGCCATGCCGTCATCGAGAGCGCCGGCTTCGCCGAGACGGGAGAGGAGGGGCGTGAGCTTCAGCGCCGGGCGCGTGAGGTTGCGGCCCGTTGGGGCATGAGGGTAATCGGCCCTAACTGCGTGGGGGTGGTCAACACCGCCAACCGCTTCTCCACCGTGGAGGTGGTGGAGGAGGCCCTCTCACCCGGGAACCTGGCGGTGATCGCCCAGAGCGGGGTGTTCGGCAATATCCTCCTGGACGGATTGCACCGTAAAGGCCTGCATATCTCCAAGGCGGTCACCCTGGGAAACCGCATGGACGTCGACGAGTGCGAGGTCCTTCGCTACCTGCACCGCGACCCCCAAACGGCGGTGATCATGATGTACCTGGAGGGGGCGGCTGACGGCAGGCTGCTTCGTGAGACCCTGCGTCTTGTGACCGTGGATAAGCCGGTGCTGGTCCTGAAAAGCGGGCGCACGGGCGCGGGCCAGCGAGCCACTGCCTCGCATACCGGGAGCATGTCGGGAGAGGACGACCTCTACGACGCCGTCTTCAGGCAGTCAGGAGCCATCCGGGCCTCGACCCTCGATGAGTTGGTGGACTTGGCGCGCGTGTTCTGCACCCAGCCGCTGCCGGCGGGAAACCGTCTGGGGATCGTGACCTCCAGCGGCAGCCTGGGAGCGCTGGCGACAGACGCGGCGGTGGAGGCTGGGCTGGCGCTCCCGGACCCCGGACCCGCAACCGTCGACAAGGTACGAGGCGTTGCGCCAAAGTGGATGAACGTCCGCAATCCCCTAGACGTGGGACCCTCCGGGGCTTTCGTATCCGCCATTACCGCGTTGGTCGATGATCCCGGCATGGATATGGTGCTCTCCATCGCCGTGATGCCCTACGCCGTGTTCCGTGAGTTCAAGGAGCGTGGGGTGTCGGTGCGGGATTTTCTGGGGATATCAAAAGGA
>JACVJG010000201.1 GCA_015711875.1 Candidatus Solincola jinzensis
CAAGCCTCTCTCCAAGCGGCACGGCGACGTGGCGGTGGGTAGTTTTCGGGAAAGGGGATTCCTGCCCGAGGCCATGGTCAACTTCCTCGCCCTTCTGGGCTGGTCCCTGGACGATTCCACCACCATCATGGACCGGGAAACCCTGGTGTCAGGCTTCGGCCTCGAGCGGGTCAGCTCCAAGCCCGCGGTGTGGGACGATGAGAAACTGGTGTGGATGAACTCCCAGTACATCATGGCTATGGGCGACCGAGAGCTGGCGCAGGCGCTCATGCCTTTCCTGGCGGAGGAGGGTCTGGTGGAGGAGGGCGATCCCGCTGCTCTGGAGAGGATGGTCCGTATCGCCCCCCTGATACGCGAGCGCATAAAGCTGCTCTCGGATGCCGTGCCCCTGGTCGCCTTCTTCTTCAGGGAGGTGGGGGTGGAGGAGGACGCGCGCGAGCTGCTGCGGGGGGAGGAGAACCGGGCGATCCTCCGGGAGACGGGTAAAAGGCTCCTGGAGCTGGAGCGCTTCGACGCCATCTCCCTGGAGGCGTCCATGCGCGCCATGGCGGAGGAGATGGGCGTAAAGCCCCGCAAGGCCTTTCAGCCGGTGCGCGTCGCCATCAGCGGGAGCAGGGTAAGCCCGCCTCTTTTCGAGTCCATGGAGATACTGGGGCGGGAGACGTGCCTGCGGCGCATCGCCCGTTCCCTGGAGGAGAGCTGAGGCGGGAGGAAGGCCATGCAGCTTCGCTGGCTGGGGACGGCGGGTTTCGAGGTAATAAGCGGCTCCGACTCCCTGCTCATAGACCCCTACTTCACCCGCAATCCCGAGGCGCGCCCGCGACAGGAACTGAGGGCGAGGGATTTCCCGGGCGCCCGGGCGGTGTTGCTCACCCACGGACATTTCGACCACGCCTACGACGTGTCAGAGCTGGTGGAGGCGAGCGGAGCGGAGGTGTACGCCTCGCCGGTGGTCTGCCAGTCGCTGGCCGCGCGGGGCGTGCCCTGGGACAGGTTGCAGCCGCGCTGGGGAGGGGAAAGCGACGAGGCAGGGCCCTTCCGATTCACGGCGGTCCCGGCTCAGCACGTGACCTTCGACGCTCGTTTGGTAATATCTACCTTATGGAGGTGCCTGCCACGACTGGTGGAGCTGGCGCGTCTGGGGGCGGCGCGGTATCCCTGCGGGCAGGCGCTGGGCTGGTATATCCAGGCGGAGGGAAAGCGCCTCTTCCACCTGGGAAGCGCGTGCATGCCCTGGGATCTGGACGCCGAGGTGGACGTGTTCATGGTCCCGGTGCAGGGCCGCACGGATATCTGCGAGGTGGCGGCGGAGTTGGTGCGCAGGGTGAGGCCCCGGGTGGTCATCCCCCATCACCATGACGACTTCTACCCGCCCCTAAGCCGCTACGTGGACCTAAGGCCCTTCAAGGAGGAGCTGCGCCGCATGGGCCTCGAGGTGGAAGTACGGGAGCCAGAGCTGAACCGCCTCATGGAGATCTGACCGCTCGGCCCTTTTTTGACGGCGCGCCCCGCGCTCATGGATAATGGGTGATAGCGGGAGAATCAACACATACGGAGGGGTGAGATGGAGAACAAGTCTTTCAGGGCCCTGGTGGTTCGGGAGGGAGAGGATAACACCTTCACTCGCGCCATAGAGACCAAGAGCATCGAGGAGCTGCCACCCGGGGACGTGGTCATCCGCGTGCATTACAGCTCGGTAAACTACAAAGACGCCCTTTCCGCCAACGGCAACCGCGGCGTCACCAGGAACTATCCCCACACCCCCGGCATCGACGCCGCCGGCACCGTGGAGGAGGACGCGAGCGGGCGCTTTTCCCCCGGCGAGGAGGTGCTGGTAACCGGATACGACCTGGGCATGAACACCTCGGGCGGGCTGGCGGAATACATACGCGTCCCCGCGGACTGGGTGGTCAGGCTGCCGGCGGGGCTTACCCTCAGGGAATCCATGATCTACGGCACCGCGGGATTCACCGCCGCCCTCTCGGTGCTCAAGCTGACCGAGGCCGGAGTGAAGCCGGAGTCGGGCGAGATACTGGTGACCGGCGCCACCGGCGGGGTCGGCTCCATCGCCATGCGCATCCTGGCCAAGATGGGGTTTGAGGTGGTGGCTGCCGCCGGCCTCATGGACGAGGCGGAGTTCTCCCAGTACGAGGCCCGGCTCAAGGCCCTGGGCGCCTCGAGGGTGATCCCCGCTTCCGAGGTCGACGACACCTCGGGGAAGCTCCTGCTCAAGGGGGTGTGGCCCAACGCGGTGGACACCGTGGGCGGAAACATCCTGGCCACGGTGGTGAAATCCACCGCCTATGGCGGGGTGGTCACCACCTGCGGCAACGCCGCCGGCCACGAGCTGGATCTCAACGTCTACCCCTTCATCCTGCGCGGGGTGAGCCTGCTGGGCGTGGACTCGGTGGAATGCCCCATGGAGCCGCGCCTGAAAGTATGGGAAAAACTGGCAGGTGAGTGGAGACTGGACAACCTCGAGGAGATGACCACCGAGGTCACTCTGGAGGGGGTGGAGGAGAGGATCAGGCTGCTCCTGGACAAGCGCTCCAAGGGCCGGACTCTGGTCAGGCTCTGAGTCCGGATGTCCATCTCCAGCCATTGTGTGGCGACGAAAGCGGTTCCCAGGCATTCGAAGGCGAAAAGGGAGAGGCGCTTCCGGAACTACTGACTTCAGGCGGGAGCTTGATTGGCAGGATATGGGGGCACTGAGGCATGGCATGGAAGCCCCTGAGGGCGAAGGGCCATGTGCGAAAGGCGTAAAAAGACGGCCTTTTAGGCTCAGGGCGCCCATCGGACTGCTTTCGACCGCTCGAGCCGGCACCTCAGGTGTTTACCGCATGCAGGAGGGCGCTCAAACGGGCGCACCCGATTATGCGCATAGGCGGAGCGACGTGAGCCTGCCAAGCCATGAAGCGCCACACTGAGGACACCAGGGACCGTCAGGTCCCGTGTCGCTCGCCGTTGCCCGCCGCGCGCGATGCGCATGAAAACACTGCTTTTCACCGGCTCCGGGATGCGGCGAGAGATATCGCAAAGGGCCGCGCGGGCGAAGCACAGCGCGTCTTCCCTTGTGGCGGGGGGACGACGCCCGGCAAGCCTCAACGGCGCTGCGCCGGGGTTCCGACCCCTCTATGCCCCGCTGCATGGCCTTGTGCGCATGCTGGGGCAGACATGACCGCCCCGCCGGATTTTCCGGATTCTTTTAACGCCGGGCCGGTGGCGTCGCCTAGGCCTGCGGGGAAAGGCCCAGGAGCTGTTCGGCGTTCTCGCGGAAGAGGCGGCGGCGCGTCTCCTCCTTGAGGCCCAGCTCGTCCAGTTCCTTTACGATCCTCTGGCGGGAGACCAGGGGGTAGTCGCTCCCGAAGAGCGCTTTGTGGGAGAGTACCCGGTCCATGTAACGCACCACGAACTCCGGGATGTGGCGCGGCGCCCAGCCGGCGATGTTGAACCATACGTTGACGTTGCGTTGGCAGATGGTCATGGTCTCCTCGTACCAGGGCCAGCCGAAGTGGGCGATGATTATCTTGAGGTCGGGGAAGTCCACCGCCACCTCGTCGATGTCGATGGGGCGGCAGTACTTCAGCTTGGTCCCGGTGTGGAACTGGGTGCCGGCGTGGAAGAGCACCGGGACGCCCAGGTCACGCGCCTCCTCATATACGGGGTACATCTCGCGGTCGTTGGGGCGCAGCTCCAAAAGGTGGGGTAGGAGCTTCAGCCCGCGCAGCCCCAGCTCCTCCACCGCCCGCCGCAGCTCCCTGCGCGCCAGCACGCCCTTGCGGGGATCGACGCTGGCGAAGCCGATGAGGCGGTCCGGGTGCTCGGACACTGCCTGCGCCACCAGGTCATTGCTCACGCGGTAACCCCAGCGCGTCTCGGCGTCGATGGCCACGATAACCGACCTGGCGACCCCGGCGGCGTCCATGTCGGCGAGGGTGTCACCGATCTTGGGCAGGTTGCCCCCGAAGATGCGCAGGTATCCCTCGCGCATGGACTCGGGCATGGACATGATGGCTTCCTCGGTCCACAGTTGAGCGTGGGTGTCGATGATCTCCATGGCCTCCTCCCAGGGTCGTGTCGCGTCCTCTCCCTTCCTCGCCTCGTCCATTATATCCGACTTTTGGCTATATTTGGCGGTGGTTTTAAGGCATATGCCCGGACTCCGGCGCCGTGAAGCTCTTGAGCCTGAAAGGAGGCCCGCCGAGGACGGAAAACGCGGTCTGCGCCTGGGTTCAATACGTCGCCGGCGGTTCGCAGCGGGCAGGAGAGCCTGCAGATATGCCGTTGATCCCGGCTTGCGTAGAGGGGAACGCATGCCGTTGAGCCATGAAAAACCTTATGCTATCATAGCGAAGGACAATCCCTGGGGGATCGTCTAATGGTAGGACGCGAGACTCTGGATCTCGTTGTGAGGGTTCGAATCCTTCTCCCCCAGCCAGAACTGAATATCGAATGCGTGGCGCATTAGTCTAGTTGGCCTAGGACGCCGCCCTCTCAAGGCGGAGATCGCGGGTTCGAATCCCGCATGCGCTACCAGGATCAAGGCCCCGCGAGGGGCCTTTTCGTGTGGGCCGCTTGTTAGGCGGGGCTGCCCGCCTGCGCGTGCATGCGACAAGCGATTATAAAGCCTGAACAGAAATCGTTGTTGCCTGCGCGGGAATCTACCGAAAGCGCCCGGGGCCCCGTCCGGCTCCGGGCGATCGAGCACGGCTATCTTCGCCCGGGTCATCGGCCGGATTGATAGCCGAGCATACGGAGCGGCACGTTGCGACATGTCCGCATCCGTCTGTTTCATCCTCTCAGCAGCCATAGGCTGAAGGCCATGACCGCCATGCCTGCGATGACGCCGAGAACGGCGTGGTTTTCCCGGCCGTACTCCCGCGAGGCGGGAATGAGCTCGTCGAGGGAGATGTAGACCATGATGCCGGCCACCATGGCCAGGACCCAGCCCAGAACGGTATCGTCGAGGTGGCGCGCGAGGGCGGCGGCCGCCAGGAGCGCCCCGGCGGGCTCGGCGGCCCCGGACAGGAAGGACCACCAGAAGGCCCTTCGCCTGCTGCCTGTGGCCAGGTAGACGGGGGCGGATACCGCCAGGCCCTCGGGGATGTTGTGAATGGCGATGGCCACGGCGATGGCCATACCGAGCCTCAGGTCCTGGAGCGAGCCCGCGAAGGTGGCCATGCCTTCCGGGAAATTGTGGATGCCTATCCCCAGGGCCATCAGCAATCCGGTGCGGTACATCCTCGTGTCGCCCTCGGAGACGCCGCTCCTCTCGGCGAAATAGTGGTGGGGTATGAGGTTGTCCACGGCGAACATGGAGAGCATACCCGCGAAGAATCCGAGGAGGGCAGCGCCGAATCCCAGGTGATCCTGGCTGGAGGCCAGTAGCTCCACGAAGGATACCAGCAGCATGACCCCGGCCGAGAACCCCAGGGTGGCGCTGATAAAGCGCGGACCGGGGTTCTTGAACCACAAGCCCAGAACGCTCCCGATGGTGGTCGCAAGCCCCGCGACGGCGGTGATGAGGATGGCCCAAACCATATTGGAGTCCATCTTCCCCCCTGTTTTGACCGCATGGCTTCCAGGCCTAAGTATAACAACCCAGAGGATCCTCTCCAGGGACATCGGGGCGTAGCGTCTTCCAAGACGTCCGACAACGTCCACTCGAATCCTCTCCAGGGATATTGGGGCGTAGCGGGGTAACTCGGTTCACCAACAACCCCCCCTCGACCAAGACCGATCGAGCATAGGCAACCCGGGCTTTGCTGAGCAAGGGGTCAGGTGGTGACGTTTCTGGAGGCAGCATGTAAGAGCCGCTGAACGCGAGGATAGTCGATCACGATGAAAAGGGGCAGGAGGTGGTCGCGTTTTCCTGTGCCCCTCAGCAAGGTCGCGTTTGCCGGGCCCGCTCGCGACTTTTCTCCCCGCCGTAAGGCAGAAGCAGGTTTGAAGCCCTGCGCTGCGGGAACCATAGGGTGTTAATAGAGTGCAAACGTAGATGGCTGCGAAAGGCGCGAGGACGTATTACAGCAAAAGCGATGCGCAGGCGGTCGATCATGGGGGTTCAGAGGATGAAACGAGCCAAGCCGAGGACGGCCGCCGTGGCTGTCGGGCT
>JACVJG010000202.1 GCA_015711875.1 Candidatus Solincola jinzensis
GGGTGGAGGGCATGCGGGAGAGGATGTCCATGCTGCAGCGCTTCCTGGAACTCTATGAGGAGAGAACACGCCAGCCGCGCGAAGCTCGCTCCCGTAAGTCCCCGAAGTGAGCGCGAGCATGGCTTCCGGGTGGAGGGCATGCGGGAGAGGATGTCCATGCTGCAGCGCTTCCTGGAACTCTATGAGGAGAGAACACGCCAGCCGCGCGAAGCTCGCTCCCGTAAGTCCCCGAAGTGAGCGCGAGCATGGCTTCCGGGTGGAGGGCATGCGGGAGAGGATGACGCTGTCGCGGCTTTTTTCAACCTCTGTGGGGTCTGGCCTGCCGGCCGCGGCGCCAGGCTGTGCAGGTCAGTCCCCGAAGGAGGTTCCCACGCTGCGGGCGAAGCTCACCAGCTCGCCGTCCACGGGTACCTTTCTCTGCCCCGGGACCACCTCCTCCAGGGGCACCGCCTCGATGCGCATGTCGCGCAGGGCCACCATCACCCCGCTTCTGCCCGCCACCGCCAGCTCCACCGCGGCGGTCCCGAAACCGGTGGCCAGGATGCGGTCGAAGGGCGAGGGGCTGCCCCCTCGCTGCAGGTGGCCCAGGACGGTGACTCTGGTGTCCATGCCCGCCATCCCGGCGATAGCCTCGGCCACCCGTTCCCCTATGCCCCCCAGGACCTTCTCTCCTTCGGATCTTGCGCGGTATACCCTCTCGCCCCCGGGTAGAGGGACGCCCTCCGCCACCACCACGATGCTGAAACGCTTGCCACGCGCCCGCCTTTCCTCGATGCTGCGAACCACGTTCTCAAAGGTATATGCGATCTCCGGTATGAGGATGATGTCTCCACCCCCGGCGATGCCCGCGCAGAGGGCGATCCAGCCGGCGTTACGCCCCATCACCTCCAGCACCATGCCGCGATGATGGGAAGCCGCGGTGGTATGCAGCTTATCCACGGCGTCGGTGGCGGTGTGCAATGCGGAGTCGAAGCCGAAGGAGACGTCTGTCCCGTGCAGGTCGTTGTCGATGGTCTTGGGAAGGCCTATCACCGGCACGCCTTTCTCGTGCAGCCTCCTGGCTATGGACAGGGTGCCGTCCCCTCCCGCCACCACCAGGGCCTCCACGCCCATCCCCTCCAGGTTGGCGATGGCGGTGCCTGAGTTGTCCTCGTAGGTCACCTCGCCTCCCGCGGACACGGTGCGGAACATAAAGGGGTTGTCGCGGTTGTTGGCCCCCAGGATCGTGCCCCCTCGCGGCAGGATGCCCGAAACGTCCTCATCTTTGAGCAAGCGCCAGTTGTTCTCGATGAGGCCGCCGAAGCCCTCGTTGATTCCCACGACTTCCAGTCCGTGCTCGAAAATGGCCGACTTGGCCACCGCCCTGATAACGGCGTTGAGCCCCGGGCAGTCCCCGCCCCCCGTGAGTATGCCGATACGACGTATGCGCGCCATCCGTCACCTCCTTCTATAGTCAAAACCTTAACATACGCGGCGGAAGGTTGGAGGGTAGATGCCTTTAGAGTCATTGCAGGGAATCCGGTTCCCGGGCGCATGCGGTTCGCGAAATCCGGCCGCATGGTTTTCTCGGGGTTCAAGCCCGGTTCCCGGGCGACGGATTGAACGTGCCGGACATTCGCTAGCCTCGAGGAACGCATTGGAGAAAATACGTTGCAACGAAAGGGCAATCGCTGCCATTCTTTCGTGGGAGGTCTTGGAAGGACAAAGAGGAGAGACCACTCAATTGACCACTCGATCATTCCCTAGTGAAAGCAAAGCGATCAAAAGAAAGCAGTGATACCTCACATCTCTGATCTTACTCAGTTCATCTCGAGGTTAGCGAAAAAGAACCATCCTTTCTATCCGCCTTTGATGCGGTAGCCTGGTATGATAGATACCGGTATGGGTTCCAATTGACCCTTTCATTTGGACACCTCCTTCTTTTGCTCTTTAGCATTTCAAGCAAATTATAGTGGGTGTCCACCATGTTCATGAGCCTAGGCATACGCTGGGCCCGGGCTGGCAGGATGGCTGTGCGAGATGGATATGATATGGTCGATTGGCGGGGACGCGGTGCCGGCGTATAATCGGCCCTGATATGCGGGAAGGAGCGGGAAGACGATCCTTCTCCCTGAAGCGTGAACAGTCGATGGCAAGAGTGGTCGAGCAACAATGATATGTATGTTCGGGTTTAGAGGCGAAAGAAGTCGGACGGTTTGAAGATCCATCTTGTCTCTCCCACCAAAAAGGGCGAGACCTACCTTTTCAAGCGGGGCCTGCTTGCCCCCCTGGGGCTGATGTACCTGGCAGCCCACACCCCGCCAGAGCATGAGGTGCGCCTTATCGATGAGAATGTGGAGCGCATCGATTTCTCCGAAGTGCCCGACCTGGTTGGCATCACCACCATGACCGCCACCGCCCCCCGCGCCTACGAGATCGCGCGCCGCTACCGCTCCCTGGGGGCGAAGGTGGTTCTGGGCGGGGTACATGCCTCCATGCTCCCCGAGGAGGCGGCGCTCTTCGCCGACGCGGTGGTGGTTGGCGAGGCGGAGGAGATCTGGCCGCGCCTGCTGGCCGATTTCGAGAGCGGGGGGATGAAGCCGCTGTACGAGCAGAACGTCTTCATTGATTTCTCGCGCCCTCTTCCGCCCCGCAGGGGGATCATCGATTCTCGCCGTTACTGGAGCGCCAACGGAGTGCAGACGGCGCGGGGCTGTCCCCATGCCTGCAACTTCTGCTCCGTAACCGCCTTCAATGGCCGCAAGGTGCGCTTCCGGGAGGTGGATGACGTGCTTGCGGAGGTAGAATCTCTCCCCCGCACCAACCTGCTGCGCCGCAAGGTAGTGCCTTTCGTGGACGACAACATCGCCGCCAGTCCCACCCGCGCCAAGGAGCTTTTCCGCGGCCTCATCCCCTTGCGGGTAAGGTGGGGATCCCAGGCCTCCATCACCATCGCCAGGGACGAGGAGCTGGTGGCCATGGCGGCGGAGAGCGGATGCCACTTTCTTTTCGTTGGTATTGAAACCATGTCAAGGGAAGCCCTGGCAGAGATGGGAAAGGCCCAGAACCGCGTGGAGGAATACGACCATGCCTTGCGCCTGCTGCGCAAACACGGCATCCATGTCATGGGCTCTTTCGTCTTCGGCTTCGACAGCGACGACGAGACGGTGTTCCAGGATACCCTCGAGTTCGCCATGCGCAACAGGATCCAGGTGGCGCAGTTCGCTCACCTCGTGCCCTATCCCGGAACGCGCCTCTACCGCGAGTTGCTGGAGCAGGGCAGGGTGGAGGAGGGCTTCTGGTTCGAGCCGGAGTGGGACGCTCGCGTGGTTTACAGGCCCGCGAGATTCACCCCCGAGAAGCTCACCCGGCTCACCCACCAGGTACAGCGGGATTTCTATTCCTGTCGCTCCATCGCGCGGCGCATGTACCCGCACCGGCATTGGAGCTACTGGCTGGCCTTTAATCTCCTTTACCGCCATTCCCTTACCAACGGCAGGTCGCACGCGGTGGGGGAGGCCGGCGAGAACGGAAAGGGCTGAGAAAAGCACCGTTTGCATGGTTGTTGGGGACTCGCAAGCGTGACCCGTCGTTCAAGATGAATCGCTTGGGAAGAAGGGATGCGGGGTGGCCGTAAACCCCCCATCCTTCCGGTGCCCTTCTTCACGATGTAGCCAGAACGCCGGTTCCCGCCCGCTCCAGCTTGCCCGAAGGCATAATAAAGCCTGCAGCCATGGGGCCGGCATGATGGCCGGGGAGACACGTAGCCTGACGTTACTTTCAGGAATGATCGAGCGAGATCCTGCTTTTGTCGGCGGGATCGTACTTAACGAAGATCTCACGCCCCACCTGGTACTTGGGGACGGAGGCCTCGGCGATCACCCCCGTGGCCTGTCCCTGGAAGGACGGCTCGCCCTCCGGCAGCACCTCCAGCAGGAAGGTCATGGCGGGGTTATTCCCGTTGACGTTGATGCCCAGGCTCATGGCGTTGAGGATCCTTGCCCTGGCCGGCTTGCCCGTGGCCAGGATCTCCTGGGACCGCTGGTCCTCCTTGGTCAGGAATTCCTCGGCCATGCGGATCTTCTCCATCTCGGCGGGGTTCGGGTTCACCAGGCCGAACCCGGCGGAGGGCGTGGGCGATGCGGCTTGGCCGAACCCGGCGGAGGCCATAGAGGCCATCGCTTGGCCGAACCCGGCGAAGGGTATGGGGGCCATCCCCTGGCCGGACCCGGCGGAGGGCGTGGAGGCCATCGCTCCCGCTTCCGTGCGCCCCTCGCCCACGCCGATAGTGACGCTCGAGGGGTCCTTGGGGTCGTACAGCACCGGCACCACCAGCCCCGGCTGAATCTGCGGCACCTCGAGCCGGCTCACCAGCATCTTGGTCTCGGCCTGGTAGGGCGCGCCGCCGGGTGGCTGCACCTCCAGCCGTACCTTGATCAGGGGGTAGATCTCGTTGATCGTCACCCCCGTGTCCTCGACCTCGAGAATGGTGCCCGTAGCCTGCTTTCCGCTGCGCAGAAGCCTCTTCTGCTTGGCGTAAGGGCCCAGGGCGAGATGGAAGGCGAGGAAGATGATGCCGAAAACGGCGACGGTGAATATGGTGCCGAAGATCGGGCTGTATATTATCGCCATTGCCGCCCCCGCCAGGCCTCCCAGCAGGCCGAGGACGATTCCTACTTGGGCCCAGCGCTTTAGGTCCTTGAAGAACTCCCACATGGCATTCCCCTTTCTACTCAAACGCCCCGAGATGTTATTTTCCCGTTTCGCAGCGCGTATAAACCGCATCATGGTGCGGGGACGAGGCGGCGGTCGTTTTGCGAAATAGCGCCATTTGCCGTCTGCCTGGCCCTGTCCGTATCTTCCAGCGAGTTGAAAAGCGAACGGGCGTTCCATGACGGCGGCGCGCGGCCGCCGTAAGCGGGCAAAGGATAAGAACCATGTCTGCGCGAACGACGATATGCCACAGATGGTTTTCCACCCTGCAGACTTTCGTTAAGGTCAGCGGGGGTGAGCGGCTTCAGGCCATGCGCCGGGCTCCCGCGGCCGGGTTGTCGAGGACGATGAAGAAAGGCGCGCGCCCGGTCGCCCGCCGGTAGCGCTCGGGCACCACCTCGAGGTATGCGGGAACGGCCTCGCGTTCGGCCAGGGCGACCACGCAGCCACCGAATCCCGCTCCGGTCATGCGGCAGCCCCACACCCCCGGCTGAAGCAGGGACAGCTCCTGCAGGGCGTCCAACTCCTGGGAGGAGACCTGGTAGAGGTCGCGAAGCGAGGCGTGGGACCGGTTGAGAAGGGCACCGAGCCTCTCGGGGTCTCCTTCCCGCAGGCACAGCGCCGCGTCCTTCACGCGCAGGTTCTCCTCCACCACGTGCCTTGCGCGCATGAGAAGGGTCTCGGGAAGCAGGTCGCGCGCTGCTTCCAGCTCCTCCGGAGTGATTTCCGCCAGGTATTCCCTGGAGCCGGTCCTGCGCGTGACGAGGGCGAGGGCTCCCTCGCACTCTCTCCTCCTCTCCTGGTAAGCGGAGGCGGCAAGGGCGCGTCTGACCCCCGTGTGGCCGATCACCAGCACGGCGTCTGGAAGGTTATATGGAATATACTGGTAAGACTCCGTGAGGCAGTCCAGCAGCAGGGCGTGCCCGGCCTCGCACAGGGCCACCGCGAACTGGTCCATGATGCCGCACGGCACCCCCACGAAGTCGTTCTCCGCCTTCCAGGCCACGCGCGCAGCCTCCTCCCGGCTGAGAGCGTACCCGAGGCCCGTGGCTGCTATCGCCGCGACCACCTCCAGCGACGCCGATGAGGAGAGCCCGGCTTCGAGGGGGAGGTCCCCGAAGACCAGGGCCTCGAAGGGCGACGGTGGATGCGCTTCGCGCGCCAGCACGGCGAAGACGCCTCGCACGTAGTCCGCCCAGTCCCCGCCCTTCTGGATGGCGCGGGGGTCGAACTCGGCTGCGGCTTCCTTGCCGCCAGCGGTGGAAAAGAGGCGCGCCGGCGGCGCCTCCCGCGGCCGCGCCAGCATGTATGTCCCCTGCTCGATGGCCAGTGGGAGCACCAGGCCTCCGTTGTAGTCGGTGTGC
>JACVJG010000203.1 GCA_015711875.1 Candidatus Solincola jinzensis
TGGGGGCATGATGCGCCGCGAAAAAAACGACAAAACGGCCTCGCTGACGGGCAGAAGCTTAAGGGGAGGGAGAACTGGGCACGTGTGGACATCCAGGAGACCGTCACCTTCATCGGACCTTGCCGGGATTTCAACGGGATTATCTCTCACGCTTCGTGCGGAAGCGGAGGTGAGGGCATGAGCGACCTCAAGTCTTTGATCAAGGAAAAGCTGAACGACGGGGCAGACGCTTTCCTCTGCCTGAAAGTGGAGGAGGGCACGCTGCTGCCGGCGCTCATCACCGACGCCGATTCCCCCGACCTGGAGCTGGTCGCGGTTGGCGGTGAGCGCTATCCCCTGGGGAAGATACTCATCGACCTACTGCGGGATTATCCGGACAAGAAGTTCGCGGTGCTGGTGCGCGGCTGCGACGAGAGGGCTCTTATTGAGCTCTCCAAGCTGGAGCAGGTCGACCTCGACCGTGTGGTCATGGTTGGCATGGCCTGCACGGAAGAGGAGGCCCGGGCGTGCGGATGTCCTCGCCCATACCCAAGGGATGTCGCCCTGGGTGAGAAGGTGGAGGCGGCGCCAGGTCGGGAGACCATCGCGGAGGTGGAGTCCCTGGGCGACGCGGACCGCCTGGCGTGGTGGAAAGAGCAGTTCTCGCGCTGCATCAAGTGCTACGGCTGCCGCAACATCTGCCCCATGTGCTTCTGCAAGGACTGCGCCCTGGAGGACCCCCACCTGGTGGAGCCTGGGGTCATCCCGCCGGAGTTCCCTTCCTTCCACGTCATCCGCGCCCTGGATATGGCCGGGCGATGCATAGACTGCGGGTTGTGCGAGGAGGCCTGTCCTGCGGGCATTCCCCTGCGCTCCCTCTACCGCAAGATGCAGGAGATCATGGAGGAAAGGCTGGGCTACCGCGCCGGGGAGAGCGCGGAGGAGAAGAGCCCCTTGAGTTTTCTAGGCAGCGAGCAAGACATCGAGAAGCTGGAGCGGGAGTAGCGACATGGGCGATAACGGGAAAGAGATGAGCTATAAACTGGTCCCGTCCACCTGCGTCTACTGCGGGACGGGGTGCGGCGTCCTCCTGGAAGTCAGGGACGGCCGCGTGACCGGCACCTTCCCCCAGAAGGACCACCCGGTCTCGCGGGGAGCCCTGTGCATCAAGGGCTGGGCCGCGCACGAGTTCGTGCACAGCGACAGGCGCCTCACTAAGCCTATGGTCCGTGAGGGCGGTAAGCTGGTGGAGACGGACTGGGATACCGCCCTGGCGGCGGTGGCCGAGGGCCTCTCCAGGACAGTGAAGGAACATGGCCCCGACGCCGTGGGCTTCTTCGCCTCGGCACGCTGCACCAACGAGGAAAACTATCTCCTGCAGAAGCTGGCCAGGGCGGTAGTGCGCACCAACAACGTGGACCACTGCGCGCGCCTCTGCCACGCCTCCACCGTCGCCGGGCTGGCCATGTGCTTCGGGAGCGGTGCCATGACCAATTCCATCGGCGAGCTGGAGGACGCCGAGGTCGTGCTGGTGGTCGGCTCCAACACCACCGAGCAGCATCCCATCATCGGCGAGAAGATCCTGGCGGCGGTGCGCAAGGGAGCCAGGCTCATCGTCATCGATCCCCGTTCCATCCATCTCAGCGATTTCGCGGAGATATACCTGCGCCCGCGGCCCGGAAGCGATGTAGCTTTCATAAACGGCCTGGCCAACGTGATCATCTCCGAGGGCCTGGAGGACCGGGAGTTCATCACCGCCCGTACCGAGGGCTTCGAGGAGTTCAAGAAGGCGGTGGCGGAGTATACGCCCGAGAAGGTTGAGGCGATCTCGGGTATCCCTGCCGGGGACCTGGTGGCCGCGGCGCGCCTCTACGCGGGGGCGGAGCGAGCCTCCATCGTTTACTGCATGGGCATCACCCAGCACACCACCGGCACCGACAACGTCCTCGCCCTGGCCAACCTTGCCCTTCTCACGGGCAACATCGGCAAGCCGGGAACAGGGGTCAACCCCTTGCGCGGCCAGAACAACGTGCAGGGCGCCTGCGACATGGGCGGCCTTCCCAACGTCTACCCGGGCTACCAGCGGGTGAACGACGAGGAGACGGCGGTCAAGTTCGAGCGCGCCTGGGGGGTGGAAAGGCTTTCCAGGAACCCGGGGCTGACGGTGGTGGAGATGACCGACCGGGCGGCGTCGGGCGAGCTGCGGGCCCTCTTCATCATGGGGGAGAACCCCATGGTGTCGGACCCGGACATAAACCACGTGCGCGAGGCCCTTAAAAAGCTGGACTTCCTGGCGGTGGCGGACATCATGGACAACGAGACCCTGGAGTATGCCCACGTGGTGCTCCCCGCGGCCTCCTTCGCCGAGAAGGATGGCACCTTCACCAACACCGAGCGCCGTGTGCAGCGCATCCGCAAGGCGGTGGAGCCGGTGGGAGAGGCCAGGGCGGACTGGGAGATCGTCTGCGGCGTCGCCAGGAAGATGGGGGCCGCGGGCTTCGATTTCTCCTCTCCAGAGGAGATCTTCGAGGAGATACGCAAAGTCACCCCTTCCTATGCCGGCATAACCTACGCGCGTCTGGGCACGCGGGGGCTGCAGTGGCCCTGCCCGGCCGAGGACCATCCCGGCACCCCCATTCTGCACGTGGAAAGTTTTCCCATAGGAAAAGGAAAATTCACGCCTTGCGAATTCCGGGAGCCGGCGGAGACCCCGGATGAGGAGTACCCCCTTGTCCTCACCACCGGGCGCCTGCTTTTCCATTACCATACCGGCACCATGACGCGGCGCTCTCCCTCTCTGGTGCGGGAGATCGACCGCGCCTTCGTGGAGGTGAACCCCGCCGACGCGGCGGAGCTGGGTATCAGGGACGGTGAACGCGTCAAGGTATCCACGCGGCGGGGAAGCGTGGAGGTGGAGGCGAAGGTCACGGAGAAGGTGGGCAAGGGGGTCATCTTCATGCCCTTCCACTTCGCGGAGGCGGCGGCCAATCTGCTCACCAACCCGGCCCTCGACCCCGTGGCAAAGATCCCAGAACTTAAAGTCTGCTCCGCCAAACTATCAAAATAGAGGGGTCAGGTCTTGTTTTTTGCGTACTTCGGTATGTTGATGGTTTATATACTTATGCTCGTTTATAAGAAGGATACTCTCAAACAACAATAGAAAACCGAAGGCAGAGAACAAGATCTGACCCCACTATCTCCCTAGAACTTAACCAGGTCAATCAAGAACAATCGCAGAGAAGTAAAGATAGCCGGAAAACGTGCTTTAGAATCCCTTTTAAATGTCAGCACTCTATTGCCATCCTTCCGAACAATATTTATAATATATAATATAATTAACATAATCATATTATATAATATTAAAGAAACATCTCCAATAGAAAATTTGACGCTATTTGAGTCTATAAGGAGGCGCGTCATGGCTAGACCGCTGAGGATACAGTTTGAGAATGCTCTTTACCACGTAACGTCTCGAGGGAATGAGAAGGCGTTTATTTATACCGATGACCAGGACCGCTTTATCTTCATAGAGCACCTAGCAAGGGTTGTTGAGCAGTACGATTGGATTCTCTATGCTTATTGCCTGATGGGTAACCATTACCATCTTCTGGTTAGAACCCCTAAGGCCAACCTTTCCAGGGGTATGAGGCAGTTGAACGGTGTTTATGCGCAGCGCTTCAACGCTCGCCACGAAAGGATTGGGCATCTTTTTCAAGGCAGATTCAAAGCAATCTTGATAAAGGATGAAACCCGCTTACTGACCGTGGCACGCTACATTGTACTTAATCCCGTGAGAGCGAAGCTCGTCGAACGTCCCGAGGATTGGAAATGGTCCTCATACCGAAGCACACTCGAAGTTGGCAGACGTGTCTCATTTATCGATACAAATTGGTTGCTATCATCTTTTTCTGAAGACAAAGAAATAGCCTCAAAGCAATACGTCGAATTTGTATTAGCAGGTATTGGCAAGGAATCTCCTCTCTCTGATGTCCATGGTGGGGTTATAGCAAGCGATGACAGAGCCGTTGAGGTATCTGTTGCGAGGCTGATGGGTGAGGCGGGTGAAGAGGTTCCAAAGAGAGAACGATTTGCAGACAGGCCGGAACTGCAGGAGATATTTAAGGAGAACGATCGGGATATTGGTATATTCATGGCATTTTGTAAATATGGATACAAGCTCAAGGAGATAGGCGACTACCTAGGACTGCATTATTCGTATATAAGCAGGATTGCAGCTCGCGTTGGGTCAGGTCTTGCTTTCAGCTCTACGTAAAGGGGCTGCCATTCTATTGAAGCTGTATATGAGCAGGCATATGTTAAATAATCAATAAGATACCAAGGTATGCAAAAAACAAGACCTGACCCCATTAGTTAGTATTAGGCGCCGAATTTTTCCAGGCGCCCGGCGTTGGCGAGCATCAAGGGCAGGAGGTCCACGGCTTTGAAGGTGCCCAGGCATCCCTTCAGACAGGCATTTTCGCCAAAGGACGCAACGCCGTCATGTCGTTCCCAGCGCGAGCGCAGCAGTAGCGGCGATGGGTGCCAGCTGTGCCCTTTGAGCAGGGAAGGCGTGGAGTGGTCGCCCGTAACCACCAACACATCGGGCTCCAATTCCAGTAGACGCGGAAGATGAGTGTCCACCTCCTCTATGCAAGCCACCTTGGCGTCGAAATCCCCGTCTTCCCCACGGCTGTCTGTGTATTTATAGTGGATGAAAAAGTAATCATACAAGTCCCAGTTGCTTTTCAGAGCGTCCATCTGGTCCGAGAAGGTGGGACCGGTGTCCAGCACCTCCATGCCCACCAGCTTGGCCACGGCCTGGTACATAGGGTAAGTAGCTATGGCTCCTGCCCGCAGCCCGTAAAGCTCGGTCATCCTTGGTATGGCGGGTAGCTTCGCGAAGCCGCGCGTGACGATCATGTTGGCGGGGTGATCGTCGGCGAGGACCTCGGCGGCCTTATCCAGATAGGCGTTGACCATGGACGCGGTACGCTCAGCGGCCTCGCCGCCATCCGGGAGCGGCTCGCAGCGCAACGGGGCTAGGCCTGTTTTCTGCGGGTCGGTGTCGGTTACGCGGTCCGATAGTCCCGGCGCGCTGAAAACCAGGGCAGCGCGGTGCTCCTTCTCTGGTTTTATCAACACCCTGACGCCCTCCAACTCTATGGATGCCAGTTTTTCGCAGAGGCGGGCGTTGGTCTCCGTGGATATCCTGCCAGCTCGGCGGTCGGTTATCACCCCGTTCTCAACCGTGCAGAAGTTGACCCTTGCCGCCAGGTCGTCGGGGCCCAGATCCAGGCCCACACCCAACGCGGACAATACACCCCGTCCCACCTCAAATCGCACCGGGTCGTAGCCGAAAAGCGCCATGTGAGCTGGGCCGCTTCCGGGGGTGATACCCGGCGCGATGGCATGGATCATGCCGCAGGCCGACTCATACGCCAGGGCGTCCAGGTTGGGGGTACGCGCCGTCTCCAGTTCCGTTAAGCCGGTGTCGGGATGGGGTAGCCCCCCCAGCCCGTCCATGACCAGAAGGACCATCTTGGCCGTGCCTTTGCCCGCAAGACCAGAAACGAAATCTACGCCGCTCAAGTCTTACACCTCCTGAGAATAACTTATCGTTCTCTGGATATTGTAAACGGAAAAAGATGTTCTGAGTCATTTGATGTTGAAAGGTTTTCTCATGATGACCGGTGAAAATCATGTTATATATTTCCAGAACACGTCATCCGTTGCATGGGGTCACCAGTAGCCGCGGCCACCCCGGGCCATAAAATTGATTGGATTTATGATCAGTGACATCCTTCGCATGAGGATGCAGATAGCTACGACTGGAAGCCTGCCCCGTGCTCGTTCGCTGCTCTGGCCATTTAGCCCATGAAAAGGCCTCCTTATTCTGCATCTGGATCCAAATGGTGGACGGGAAGAATAGGCTTTTCGAAAGAACCGCCAATGGGTGAATCCACAAGTTATGGCGAGTTCCTCCAGGCCGGCGAGGTCTTTTTCCGTTCCCAGGGCGATGAGAAGGTCGCCGGCATCCAAGCGGGGCGTCCCTAGGATATGGCGAGTTCCT
>JACVJG010000204.1 GCA_015711875.1 Candidatus Solincola jinzensis
TGGTGCTGGGCGGGGAGCGCCTGGAGGGCGTGGTGGTTCAGGCCTATCCGTACATGGACACCAACCTGCAGGTGGAGGTTCCGGGGGAGGGCTCCTGGGAATTCGAGCTGTCCATGGGACGCGCCCGCGAGCTCAGGGTGGCCTTCGGCCCCCGCCGCTCCGCCGTGGTGAGGTTCAAGGTGCCGAGGACGGCAAGGCCGGGTGGAGATGCCAGAGAGGTCGGGCTGGCGGTACGCAGGGTCATGGCCCTCGCGGGGGGCTATGGACGCGAACTCGACCTCGGCAGAGGGTGGAGGGAGTTTCTGGACACCGCGCAGGAATCCGCGCTCTCCAGCGTGCTGTGGGGCGTTTCGGAACAGAGGCCGGAACGTTCCTCCAGGCGCCACCGCTATGTGATGGGTCCCCGCTCCCCGATGCTGGAGCGAAGGGCTATCGCCGCCGCCTCGCAGTACGACCTGGTGTTGGGAGCCATGGCGCCCATGGCCACTCTCGAACTGGCCTGGCGTGCCGCCCAGGCGGCGGGCAGGCCCTTCGTGGCCCTCCCTCTCTTCCACACCCGCGACCCCAATCACTACTGGGCTCATTTCAAGAGGGCCATGCAGGGAGCGGCGGGGGTGGAGGCCAACTCCGGCGTGGTGGAGGAGCTGATGAGGGGATGGGGATTCGCGGCCTTCGCCATCGGCCCCGGCTATGAGCTGGAGGAATTCTCCTCGCCCCATATAGATGGGCGCAGGTTCAGGGAGGCTTTCGGGTTAGCGGACCGGCCCATGCTGCTGTGGGTGGGCAGGAAAAACGAATATAAAGGCTATCGCGACGCCATGGCCGCCCTTAGCCTGGTGAGGGAGAGGGCGCCCGAGGCGGTGCTGGTGATGATCGGCCCCGATGAGGACAACCTGCCCGTGAGCCAGGAGGGGGTCTATTACCTGGGGGCGCAGCCCAGGAGCAACGTGCTGGACGCCTTCGATGCCTGTGACGCGCTTCTTTTCCCCTCCCTGCACGAGAGCTTCTGCCTGGTGTTCGGAGAGGCGTGGCTGAGGGGCAGGCCGGTGCTGGGAAACGCCTACTGCGCCGCGGCGCGCGGTATCATCGAGCACGGCGTGGACGGCTTCCTGTGCGGGGGCATCGAGGACTACGCACGGCGAGCCCTGGAGCTCATCGCGGATCCCGCCCTGGCCCGCCGTATGGGCCAGAGAGGAAGGGAGAAGATGCTCGCCACGCGGGGCTGGGATCTGCTGGTTGGGCGCCTGGAGGAGAAGCTGCAGGAGATGGTGGGCGAGGCGAAAGAGGCAAAGAGCGACGGGCGTTAAGTCGGGTCGGTCCGCTTGAAGGGGAACCGGCGTCGCGTATAATCGTCAAAGGAACAAGTCCGGAAAAGAGAGGAAACGTAGAGCCAGGAGTAGATGAAGGCCGGCAAAGGGGCGTTTTCATGTATATGAAGTTGAAGGCCTCTTGGGTGACGGTACGGCCATAAGTGGACAAAGGAGGGACATGATAAGGGAACGCGCGTTGAGGAGTTTCCTCGCGGCCAGCCTGGCCGTGATGGTGCTGGTGTCGGTCGTGGCGGCGGTTATGGCGGAAAAAGGCGCGCTGGAGACCGCCTCCGCGGCGGGAGGGACCGCTGGCGGTGAGGGAACGCGGGCAGCGAGCGCCGCGGACATGACCATACTCGGCCTCGATACGCGTGATTATGCCAAGCGCATGTCCAAACTCGTTCCCCTCTCCGACAGGCAATGGGTGCGCCATCACAAGATCGTGGTGAGGTGGAGCGACATCCACAGAGCGAAAAACTCCTTTGACTTCTCCTATTACGACAAGGAGATAAACGCGCGACTCGCGGACGGCACCCAGTCCCTGCTCATCCTCCTTCAGGGCCCCACGCCGGAATGGGCACGTGACCCCGCGTACGGTTCGTTCTCGCACAACGCACCGCCGCGCGACTGGGGCGACTGGTATGCCTTCTGCTCCAAGGTCGCCGAGAGATACGGCGGGGTGGTGGACTTCTATGAGATATGGAACGAGCCGGGATGGGACCAGGACGCCTACGCCTACAGGCAGTGGGGGGTTTACCATTTCGGGGGGCAGGTGGAGACGGACTACCTGCCCATGCTGCAGACAGCCTACGCGGCCATCAAGGAGAAAGACCCCTCGGGACAGGTGATGTGCGGAGCCCTCATCTACACCCTGGACCAGAACCCCAACACGGGAGCCGACCTCACTTTGCAGCTCTACGATGAGGTCAACCGGCCCGGGCAGGACGTCTCCATGAAGGTGACCTCCAGCAAGCCCATCGTGGCCGAGCGCCCCATGTACTTCAATTACAAGGGAGCCTGGAACGGGGGACATGACGTGCTGGGCGCCACGGCGGCGGGCAAAGAATGGTTTTTCGCCGAGGGCACTACCCGCGACGGCTTTGAGGAATGGCTGTGCCTGCAGAACCCCAACCCGGTTCCCATCCAGGTGACCGCCACCTACATGTTCGGGCCAGGGCAGGGGGCCAACATGGTCAAAACCTACGACCTGCAGCCCAGCTCGCGCACCACCCTCATGGTCAACAACGAGGTGGGAGCGGGGAAAGACGTCTCGGTGAGGATCACCTCGGCCTCCGACTTCATCGCCGAGCGCCCCATGTATTTCAACTACAACGGCGTGTGGACGGGCGGGCACGACGTGGTTGGCACCACGGCGGCGGGCAAGGAGTGGTTCTTCGCCGAGGGCACCACGCGCGAGAATTTCCACCAGTACCTCTGCCTGCAGAACCCCAACCCCGAGCCCATCGACGTCACCATGACCTTCATGTTCGGCCCCGGCCAGGGGGAGAACCGGGAGATGACCTTCCGCCTTGATCCCACCTCCCGCACCACCTTCAGGGTCAACGACCTGGTGGGCCAGGAAAAAGACGTCTCGGTGAGGATCACCTCGGCCTCCGACTTCATCGCCGAGCGCCCCATGTATTTCAACTACAACGGCGTGTGGACGGGCGGACACTGCGTGGTGGGGGCGGGGTCATCCGCGGACACCTGGTATTTCGCCGAGGGATGCACCGGCTTCTCCATCCAGCAGTACCTGTGCCTGCAGAACCCGCACCCGCAAGGGGTCACGGCGGAGATAACCTTCATGATGACCAAAGGCCAGGTGATCAAGAGAACGGTGGAGCTGGCGCCGAATTCCCGTACCACCTTCGACATCAACATGCTCATCGGCTTTCACGGCTCCTCGGACATGCTGGCCATACACCCATATAAGGATTTCTGGAAATGGGGGGAGCATTATGCCTATTTTGCAGCGCAGATGCGAGCTCACAACATATGGCATGAGGTGGCGGTTACCGAGGTCGGCACCCCCAATCACGGAGACGATCCCAATTCGCCCTTCAACGAGAGTTTGCAGGCTGAGGCCATAGGATCGGTGGGAGTCGGGGGATTGTTAGGCGCCGGATGCAAAAAGATCTGGATCTACCGCGACATCGACGAGGAGCCTGGCACCTCATGGGACCATGTCTATTACGGGCTTTTCAAGTACACTGGAGAGCCTCACCCGGCCTGGTTCGAATACGTGAAATGGCAACAGAAACTGCCGAGCTATCCCAACCTTCCTTCCAGTCTGTGAGCGCTCGAACGTAGCGAAGCGGCTGTTGCCGGAAGATGCATGATAAGAACCCCCTGGCTCGAACGGGATCAGGGGGTTAAACATGGATGAAGCGGGAAAGGATGGGCGGCCATAAGGAGTTGAGCTGGCTTGATAGCCGTGATGGCGTGTTTGTCCGCTGGGAGAGAAGCCTTAAGACCAGGGTGTGACGGGGCCCATCATGTCCGGCGGTCCATTGATATGCGTTCGGGCGCGCAATCGTCGCTGGAAGCGGATGGGGGATATGGAATCGGCTGAGAAAAAATCCGGCGGCATGGGCGGGATCGACGTCTCCACCGTCGTGATCGGCCTGAATCGCCCCCACCCCATGGCCATGGGCCTTTGCGAGGGGTGCGGGCGATGAGAGCGGCGATCTTCGCTGACCAGCTGTTCTACCGCCAGCCGGGAGGCATCGGGACCTACCTGCGACATCTGGTGCCGGGCCTTGCGGACTCGCCGGAAATCGACTCATTGGCGCTCGCCCATCATGGGCCGGAGGGCTCCCGCGCTTTTCGCGGCCTCACGAAGGTGGAGGAGGTACGCCTTCCCGGTCGGCGTGACCTCACGGGGCTATCATGGCACCTTCTGGGTAAGCCCTGCCTTGAAAAGAGCCTCGGGCGCCTGGATGTGGTGCACACCCCCTCGCTGGTGTATACGCCATCAAACGCTCCCCTGGTGGCCACCGTGCACGATCTCTGCGTGCTCAAGATCCCCTGGGCTTTTCCCGCTCGCTGGAGGGCTTTCCATCGCCGCGGCTTGTCCCTGATAATGCGCCATGCCCGGACCATCCTGGTGGACTCCCGGAGCACTCTTGAAGACCTGCGTTCACTTAACGGGGGCAAGGACCCCAGGGTAAGGGTGGTTCCCCTGGGGGTGGACACGCCTCCAGAGCCAAGCCCGGAAAAGGTGGCTATGACGCTGGAAAAGCACGGACTGCGGCCCGGCTACCTTCTCTTCGTGGGCACCATAGAGCCGCGCAAGAACCTCTCGCGCCTGGCGCTGGCGTACGCATCCTTTGCCGAGGAGGAGAGGAGGAGATGCGGTGAGCTGGTGCTGGTGGGGGCCTCAGGGTGGATGGGAAGGCGGGAGCTGTCGCGTATCCTCTCCCAGAGGGGAGTGAGGTGGCTGGGCTATCTCCCCCAGGAGGAGCTGGAGGCGGTATACCGGGGCGCCTCGCTCTTCGTCTACCCCTCCCTTTACGAAGGGTTCGGCCTGCCGGTGCTCGAGGCCATGGCGAGAGGCCTGCCGGTGGTGACCTCCGACAGCTCCTCCCTGCGAGAGGTGGGAGAGGGCGTGGCCCTGCTGGTCGATCCCGGCGACGTCATGGAGCTGGGCAGGGCGATGCGTAGATTGTTGGACGACGAGGAGCTGCGCGAGGACCTGGCGCAAAGGGGCCGGGAACGGGCGGCCGAATACCGGTGGGAACGCACCGTGGAAATGACCCTGGAGGCATACAAAGGGGCGCTGGGTTGAACGGGCGGTCGCCGATAAGCCATTGACCCATCCCGCGATGGGAAAAAGGAGAATATACCATAATATACCAGTGCGCCCTGAGGGATTTCACCGCGCTTACCGTCGAAGCGACGGAATCGGCGGGATGCTTCCCGAACAAGCTGGCAAATGACAGAAACGATCGCCGCCGAGTCCGGGCCATCAGGTTCGACCCACAGCGCTGATCGGGTTCCCCCGCATCACGGGTGAGGAAGAAGCGCGCCCTCTTGATCTCCGTTGGCCCGCGCCTTTTCGTCAAGGTCATTTTCAACCCGCCCCGCGACCCCTCCTGACTCCTCAGAAAGGCTTCAGTTCAGCGTCCCACGCCCTCGTAGTTGAAGCCGAGACGGCGTATGGAAAGAGGCTCCAGGCAGTTCCTGGTGTCGAGGATCTCGCGGCCTTTCATCACCTCGCCCACGCGCCGGAAATCCTGGAGCTTGAACTCGTCCCAGTCGGTGAGGATGAGCAGCAGGTCCGCGCCCTCCGCGGCCTCCAGGGCGCTGGCGGCGCAATCCAACCCGGGCATGGCCTCGCGCGCGTTCTCCATGGCCTGGGGGTCGTAGGCTTTGACCTCCGCGCCTCCCTCCAGTAGCATGCGGATTATCTCCAGGGCCGGGGAGTCCCTCACGTCGTCGGTGTTGGCCTTGAAGGCCAGGCCCCAGGCCGCTATGCGTTTTCCCCGCAATCCCCCCAGGCGTCGCTCCGCCTTCCTGGCCATGAGCTCCATCTGCTCGCGGTTCACCTGCATGACCCCCTCCAGGAGGTAGAAACTGTAACCGGAGCGCCGGGCGATGTCGATCAGAGCCTGGCAGTCCTTGGGAAAACAGGAGCCCCCGAAGCCCGGACCGGAGCGCAGGAACTCGAACCCGATACGGCGGTCATAGCCCATGCCCATGGCCACTTCCTTGACGTCGGCGTCCACCGCCTCG
>JACVJG010000205.1 GCA_015711875.1 Candidatus Solincola jinzensis
GACTATAGACTGGGCAAAGACGACGGTGGAGGTGAAGTGCTTCCTCTGTGGGGAGTGGATCGTGCTCAGGCCGGACAAGCACAATCGGCCCAACGGCTTTTGTCGGTGTGGGTTGCAAGTATATCTACGCCGCCAAGAAGCCATAGAGCTTCTCGCTGTTGGCCTTAAAGAGAAAAAAGCTGACTTTGTGCGGCAGGGGTCTCTATGAGCGTGTTGGAGCAGATCATCAAGGAGCGCGACGCGCTCAAATCTCAATTGGAGCAGATCATCAAAGAGCGTGATGGGCTTCGGGAGAGGCTGAGCTCTCTTAGGCAAGAGCTGCGCGAGATCGTGGATCGCACTTATGGTGAGGGTTTTGCAGACGATTCTACAGACGAGGAGATTTTGGCGGCGATAGAGAACCTGGTGGGGGCGAAGGAGACCATTTTCGAGGTGGAAGAGGTCCGCCGCCTGGTGGAGGCGACGGACGAGGACTTCTGCGTCTTCACCGGCATGACCTTCAATCTCGCGGAGACCATGGCGGTGGGGGCGTGCGGCGCCATCTGCCCCCTGCCCAATTTCATACCCCGCGTGACCGTGGACCTCTACGAGGCCTGCAAAGCAGGGGACAGCGATAGGGTGGAAGAGCTACAGAAGGCGGTATACGCGCTGGCCCCCCTGCTGGCGTCGACTCCCACGCCCCACGCCATGCAGAAGGAGGCCCTGCGCCTGCTGGGCCACCCCGTCAAGCCGCACGTCAAGGGGCCGCTTCCGCGCCTCACCTCGGAGCAGGCCAAGCTGGTGCGCGAGACGCTGGAGAACGCCGGCCTGCTTTAGCGGGGGTACTTCTCCTGCGAACACGCGTCTCAGGAAGGCATCCCGAAGTGTTCCTTCCAAGCGTGCGCAGGAAAGAAGAGTTATGCCGCCAAACTCGATCACGAGAAATAGGTCCTTCCACGCGTGCGCAGGAAAGAATCGTCCGAGTGCATTGAATCCTCCGTCTAACCGTTCCTTCCACGCGTGCGAAGGTAAAGACCCTGACACAGCAGGGAAACCCGTTGACCGGCTCGCTCCTTCCCCATGCGCGTAAGAAAAAGAAAGAGAGAAAGCGCAAAGGATGCGCGGGGGTGTCCTTTCCACATGTGCGCAGGTAAAGACATCGCTTCCCTGATCCACCGATGCTCGGTTGAGTTTGTGGTCGAGAACGGGAAACCCCCTTCCATATGAGGTAACGGCCGGAAAGCGTCCACCATGGCGACGAGGAGCCTTGTTGCCGGATGCCTAGTATATGCGTGGCCGATCGCCTTTACTCGCGAGCTTATGCCTCTCACGCAGCAGCGCCTTGGCCACACCAGATCGCAAACGGGTAAGATAATCGATAGAGACGCCTGGCACCAAAGGGAGGTTATTGGGATGAAGACCTGGGGCCTTTCCATCGGGGAGGCGGAGCGCATGGAACTGGAGCGCGTGGTCATGGACAAGGACGCCGAGGCGGCGCTCGCCTTCCTCCAGGAGGTCATCTACCCCAAGATCAAGGAGAGCGAGAAACCGGGGAGCTGCTTCCACGACACCTCCAAGCCGGTGGAGCATCTCGAGCGCCCGGTGGACAAACATAAGAAGCTGGGGGGTTTCCGCTGAGACCGGTCGCGGGAGCGATAAGGGCCATGGCTCCCGCTGCGCCGCCGCGGGCAGTGCGGGAGGAGGGCTCGAGCGCCCGGTGGGCAGGAACGAGGAACCGCGGGTTTTCGCTGGGGGAGTGATGGACTGGGCGCGTGATTTCGCCTCCCCGATCGCGAGGTTTTTCGTGAACGAGGCGTCCCGGAACCCCTCATCACGAAAACGAAAAGACCGCTCTTGGCACAAGAAAAGCTGCGGTACGGAAGATCAGGGATACGGCGTCAGGAATAGGTCTTCGCAGCGCGGATTAGTAAGCCAAACCGGGAGCATCCCTGAAACAGATGGAAAATAGTGACGGCGGTCGTTTAGAGCGCGCCAAGCGCTCCACCCACATGGGGCAAAGGAAAACGGGGGCGCATATGAGGCGGCGCCAAGCCATGGACAGGCCGAGAAGGTTCGTTCGCACGCTGGTTACATTCAGGCAAAAAATCCCCTTCATCAGGTCCTCGGGGGCATGAAGAGCGATGAGCGTTAAATCCGGTCAGAGGCTGTTCCCCTTGTTCGCTCTTTGCCTATCCCTGGCCACAGCGGCCTTTTCCCGGTGCAGTTGCTCAGCGGGCAAAAGCGGAGAGGCGGTGATCCCGGGTGACATCCCGGTGTATTCCTATGTCGTGGAGGCCGTTTACCCCCACGACGCGGACAACTTCACCCAGGGGCTCTGCCTGGCGGACGGCGAGCTTTTCGAGGGGACGGGCTTGTGGGGGAGATCCCGCCTCATTAAAAGCGCCTTCCCCTCCGGGGAGACGCTTGCCTCGATATCCCTGGCTGCGGAGCACTTCGGGGAGGGCGTCACGGTTATTGGGGACGAGGTCTTCCAGCTCACCTATACCTCGCATCTGTGCTTCGTCTACGACCGGGAAAGCATGGAACAGAAACGCACCTTCCGCTACCCCACAGAGGGGTGGGGTCTGACCCACGACGGTGAGTCCCTCATCATGAGCGACGGCAGCGCCACGCTGCGTTTCCTGGACCCGCTCAGCGGGAAGGAGTTGAGACGCGTCGAGGTCAGCGCCGGCGGCCAGCCGGTGGCGTACCTCAACGAGCTGGAGTACGTGGACGGCGAGGTCTATGCCAATATATGGAAAACCGACCGTATCGCGGTCATCGCGCCCGAAACCGGGGCAGTGACGGCGTGGCTCGACCTGGCGGGGTTGAACCCGCAACCTGACAGGCTGGTAGATCCCTACGTGCTCAACGGCATCGCCTGGGACCGCGAGTCAGGCGATCTTCTGGTGACCGGCAAGTGCTGGCCATACCTCTACCGCGTCTCCCTTGAACCGGCGCCAGTCCGTTGAAAACCGGTTTTGGGCAAAGGGCGAGATCTCGATCCTGCGATTATATGAACACCCCAGAACACCAGCCCCCGTACCGGGTATGCTGGGTAAGGGCGAGATCTCGGCCTTGCGATTATATGAACACCGCTTCGCACCAGACCTCGACTTGGCGACCCATGGTTCACCTGATCGGCTTTTTTATAAGGAACAACGGCTGAGGGATGGTGGAGATGGGGCGCCGATGACAGGCAGTGGGGCAGCCTCTTTATCCTCGAACAACAAGGGCATTGCATGGAAAAGGGGTGTCCCCTCGAATATCCCACTCCGGAGGCGGGTGTTTTTTTGCTTTGCTCGCCTCTTTCCCTTACAATAAGCTGGATGCCCGCTTGAGGGGCATCTTCCCCGCGCCAGGGTGTCGTTTCGCGGGGAAGGCCTTAGAAAGGAGCTGAAGGTCGCAAGATGAACATCTACGTAGGCAACCTGAGCTACGGTTCGACGGAGGATTCCCTGAGGAGCCTCTTCGAGTCGTACGGCACCGTCGACACGGTGAGCATCATCATGGACCGCAACACCGGGCGTTCGCGCGGTTTCGGCTTCGTGGAGATGCCCAACGATGACGAGGCCAAGGCCGCGATAGCGGAATTGGACAACAAGGAGTTCGAGGGCCGCCAGCTTAGGGTGAACGAAGCTCGCCCCAAGCCGGAGCGCAGGTCTAACTACGAGAGCTGGTAGATTCGGCTCCGCAATCGAATAAGGGGGCTTGACCCCGCAAGCTCCGCGCCTTCCCCCGCTAGCTCCGGACGAAGGAAACGGCGAGGTTTCCTGGTGCACATGAAAAGCCGGGCGGTTCAGGGGTTCGGGGATACACCTGAGCGCATGGGAGTCGAAGGGGCGATGCCTCACCGCTCACGCGGTCTGCTCCGGGAAGCGCATGCTCCGCTGCCGTGGAAACGCGCCTCGAAGATGATCTCCGAGGTTTCCGCCTACGGCATGGAGCCTACCACCACGTGCCCTCCCACCACCCCGCCGCCGCAGTCGAAGTACATGGGGCGCTCGGCGAGGATAGGATGGTCGGAGGCCACGTGTATTGATAGTTGGTAATCCTTCCCAGCTTGCTCGTTCACGAACACCGTCTTCCTGGTGCCCGCCGGCAGTCGCAGGGAACGCTCCGCGAGAGGCCCTTCTTCCTGCGTGAGATAGCGGACCAGCACCACGGCGTCATCCACCCCCGGGTTATAGCGGCACAGCCAGGTGTGGTAGGACTCCCCCGTGTATCCCTCGGCGAAGAACCATTCCTTCCCCGGCGCGGCGGCCCCGAGCACGCAGTCGCCCCCGTCCCAATCGGCGCCGAACCCCCGGTAGCGGAAGTACATGGGGCGCTCGGCGAGGAAGAAGGAGGTGGAAGCCAGCACCACGCTCACGTCCTTGCCCGCCCCCACCTCCCCGGGCACGAACACGGTGAGTCGCCTGCCCGCCTGCACCACGTAGGACCTCTCGACGGGGTCCCCCTGCCCCTCGCCGAAGCGGAAGGACGCGTACACGGTGATGAGCCGTGGGTTGGGGTTCTGGATGGTCAGCCATTCCTCGAAACCCTCCCGCGTGGTCCCTTCGGCGAAACAGTATAGCTGCGCCAGGCGGGTGGCGCCGGGGGCGCAATGCCCTCCCCTCCAGCCCAAGCCTGCGCTGCCCGAGTAGTCGAAATACAGCGAGCGCTCCGCCACCACGGGAAGGGAGGAGTCGAGCTTAAGAGAGGTCTGGTAACCTCCACCGAGCAAATCATTGACTTTGAAACTGCGACGCGAGCACGCGGGCACGGCAAGGCCTTCCTTAACCACCTCCCCCTCTTCCTGCGTCTGGAAGCGGAAGGACAACTCCGCCTCGACGTTCCCCGGGTTGAGCACGCATATCCATTCCTCGAATCCTTCGCCCGTGTACCCCTCCGCGAAATACCATACCGGGGAAGGAGCGGGGACCCCCAGGGCGTCGTGTCCTCCCGAACGGTCGCCACGGTAGGTGAAGTACATGGGCCTCTCGGCGGTCACCGCGCCGTCGGAATCCAGGGCCACGGACACTTCGCGGTCCGCCCCCACGTCTGCGTTGACGAAAACGGTGATGCGGGACTCCGGCGGGACCGGAAGCAGCCTGGCCAGGCTGGACCCATCGGGGAAAAGGTAGGTGAAGGCCACGCGGACCGTCCTCGGCTCCGGATTGCCCACGCAGAGGAACTCGCGGAATCCCTCACCTGTGTATCCCTCCGCGAAATAGAGGGTGCGCGAAACGCTCACGCGCCACACTTGGGCGCCGCGCAGGTTGGAAGCGGAGACGAAAAGGTCCCCTCCCTGTATCAGCATCGCCGGCGCCGCGGTGTTTCCGGAGTCCCCGAGGCCGCCGTCACCCTGGAGATGCCAGGAGGAGCCATCGTAGCGCCATACCTCGCACCCCGACTCCTCGTTATAGGTGCCTGCGAAGAGGTCCAGGCCACTGGCGGCAAGAGAGGCGGCGGAGAGGTTGGCGCGGTCCCCGAAGCCTCCCTCTCCCACTCTGGTCCAGTTGGCCCCGTCGAAGCTCCATATCTGGCAGCCATTGCCGCCGGAGGAGTCATAGGTCCCCACGTAGAGGCCCGCGTTGTAGACGGCCATGGACGCCGCCCTGCGGTTGTTGCTGTCCCCGAAACCCGGCCCCACCGGGGTGCCCGGAGCCCCCTGGCCCACCTCCTGGGTCCAGCGCTCGCCATCATAGGACCAGACCTGGCATCCGGAAGTGTAGTCATTGTTATAGGTCCCCACGTAAAGGCCGCCGTAGTAAGCCGCCATGGCGGAGGCCCCCTGGTTGTCCGCGTCACCGAAGCCGCCCTGAGCCACCGGCCTCCATTCATGGCCGTCGAAAGCCCATACCTGGCAGCCCCCGGAATGGAAGGTGCCGGCGTAAAGCCGGCCATCGAAGACGGTCATGCTCATGACGTCGGTATTTCCTGGGTCGCCGAAGCCGGGCGCGGTGGGGGTGCCGGCCTCTCCCCCGCCCACCTCCTGCCGCCAGGAACTGCCATCCCAAGACCAGATGCGGCATCCGCTCTCGGGGTTCCTGATCCCCAGAAAAAG
>JACVJG010000206.1 GCA_015711875.1 Candidatus Solincola jinzensis
GTACCGTCCAGCCTGTTCCTTTGCCCGTTAAAGTATCGCCAGCGAGATGGGAATGTGAAAAAGGCCATGTTATGACGTCTTTCTTACAGGAAAGCGCAGCCGATCGCGGTTGGGGTATTAAAAAACGAAGACAACCCTTTCCGCCAGAGAAAACGCGCTTACGACGAGGAGGTGACCACCGCGAAAGAGAGACAGGGTGCGAGCGCTTGACACCGCCGGCTATCGGCCTCTGTTCCCGGCATCGCACGGCCGGCCGAAGCCCAGCTTGCCTGAGAGGCGAGCCTTAAAAGTATGGTGGTGAATGCCGCATGAAGGATATGTTCATGATCCAAGGCTGTCCTACGGTTTAATGCGCCGGAAGGAGGCACGCGGGATGAGTGGTAATATCTACCATTATTTCCGTTACGAGGACTGCGACCTCTGCGGCGACTGCCTGGCGAGGTGCCGCTACCTGGACTTGAGCCGGGCCGAGGCGGTGGAGGAGATGAAGCGGCTCGTCGCCGGCGAGCCCACCCGCGTGGTGCACCGCAAGTGCATAAGCTGCTACGCCTGCGACGCCTTCTGCCCCCGCGGCTGCCGCCCCTACGAGCTCATCATCGCCAGATGGCACCAGCGCTACCGCGAGCGCGGGCTGCCGGTGCGCGCCTCCTACCTCATGCCCGCCTCGCGGCCGAACTTCCGTACCGACCTGGTGGCCGCCATGCGGCCCTGGGAGCGCGAGCTGCTGCGGACGTGGAGGGAGACCAAGCCCGAGGGGGAGCTGGTGCTCTACCCCGGCTGCAACGCCCTCGCCCTCCCCCACCTCCTGCACGGACCCCACATGGAGGGGATCACGGTCTCGGGAGGCTTCGACCTCTGCTGCGGGGAGATGTACTTCCGCATGGGACTCTTCGACGTGGTGGAACAGACGGCGGAGAAGCTGACCTGTCATTACCGCGGCAGGGACATCGGGACCATGCTCTTCGTCTGCCCCGCCGGCCTCAACCTCTTCCGCAACGTCCTGCCGGGGCAGTTCGGGGCGGAGTTCTCCTTCCGGACAAGGTATCTCGGGGATCACCTGCTGGAGAAAGCAGAGGCGGGCGAGCTGGAGATAAAGAAGCGCTTCGACCGCTCGGTGGCCGTGCACGACTCCTGCCACGGCCGCATCCTCGGCGAGGAGGTCACGGGCACGGCCCGAAAACTGTACGAGCTCATGGGGCTGGAGATGCGGGAGATGGCGAGCGACCCCTGCGAGGGGCTGTGCTGCGGCATGGCCGCGGGGTGCAACCGCTACAACCCCCTGGACATGTACCTGGCGGCGGTGAAGGAGCTGCGCGCCGCGGCCAGGACCGGCGCCGACGAGCTGGCCACCTACTGCGGCGGCTGCCACCTCACCCTGTCCCTCATGCGCTGGCTCTACCCCACCCGCCAGCCGGTACGGCACCTGCTCGAGTACCTCAAGGAGGCCCTGGGGGAGGAGCCCTACCACCCCGCCCCCCGGCGCGCCCTGCGCATGCTCGGCAACGTGGCTGTCAAGGCCTTCCCCCAGCTCCTCTCGCGCCGCACCTACCGCATAGAGATAACGTAAAGGGTGAGGGCCGGGCCGGCGCCAAAGCTCAGGGGTCGTAGCCGATGGAGTCTGTGCCCAGGTAGCGGACGGCGTCGGGGGCAGGCCGCCAGTACACCGCTCGCTCGCAGATGATATAACCTCCTGCGGTGGAGGTGACCCTGGTGGAGACGTCGTTGGTGACCGCCCACCTGCTCACCTCATAGGAACGGCGCGAGCTGGCGGGGATGGTGTCCGCCGGCCCCGCCACCTCTCCCGCCCCGGTCTGGAACCTCATGTCGATGTCCACAGGGAAAAGGTTGGGGTTTTGCACCAGCACCCAGGTCTCAAAGCCGCTCGAGGTGGCACCTTCCGGCAGGCACCATTCCCGGCCGCCCACGGTGGCCCCGATGGAGTCGTGGCCGATGAGACGGTTGGCGGGATGGATCGGCGCCTCGTACATGGCGCGCTCGCATACCACCGCCCCGCCTTCGGAGAACACCATGGTGGAGACGTCGTAGGTGTCCACCCACGCGTCCACGAGGTAGGAGCGGCGTGAGCGGGCCGGTATGCTGTCCACCGGGCCCTGTACCGGGCCGCCACCGGTCTGGAACTTCATATCTATGTTCACGAAGTCATCGTTGGGGTTCTGCACCAGCACCCAGGTCTCGAAGCCGCCCGCGGTGGCTCCCTCCGCAAGGTACCATATCCTGGAAGGACTTACCACCCCGATGGAGTCGTGGCCCAACTCTCGGACGGCGGAGCCGTCGGGGGTGTAGTAAACCGCGCGCTCGCAGATGACGTCCCCCATGTAGGAGTTCACCAGGGTGGAGACGTCGTAGGTGTCTACCCACGCATCCACCAGGTAGGACTTGCGGGAGTTCGGCGCCAGGGCTTCCTGGGGGCCCTGCACCTGTCCGCTATCGGTCTGGAAGACCACGTCCACGTCGACGGGACCGGGGTTGGGGTTCTGCACCAGCACCCAGGTCTCCCAGCCCCCGGTGGTGACCCCCTCCGCCAGGTACCAGGTGGAGGCAGGGTTGACCACCCCGATGGAGTCGTGGCCCACACGGCGCACCGAGGAACCTGGCGGGGCCCAGTACACCGCGCGCTCGCAGATGACGTCCGCGTTCGCCGAGACCCGTGTGGACACGTCGAAGTCGTTGGCGACGTAGTCGTTTAAAAGGTATGACCTGCGGGAATTGGCGGGGATGGTGTCCGCGGGCCCCGGCTTGGGGCCCGTCCCCGTCTGGAAGGAGAGGGTCACGTTGGCCGGGAAGGAGTTGGGGTTCTGCACCAGGATCCAGGTCTCGAAACCGCCCGCGGTCGCTCCTTCCGCCAGGTACCAGGTGGTGGAGGACTTGAGGGAGAAGATGTCGCAGCCCGTGGCGTTGTTGGAGGTCCCGAGGAAGAGGCGGTTGTTGAAGACCGAGGCGCTTTCGACGCTTAGGTTGTTGAGGTCCCCGAAACCCCGCGCCTCGTAGGTGCCCGCCGCGCCTGCCCCTACTTCCTGCACCCAGCCAGAGCCGTCGTAGGAGAACACCATGCATCCGTTGTCGTCATATACCCCCGCGAAGAGGCGCGAATCGTAAACCTCGAAGCGGGTTGCGCCGCGGCACGTGGCATATCCGAACCCGGAGGGGACGGGCGTGCCGGCGAGGTTCCCCACCGCCTGCGTCCAGCCCGCCCCGTCGAAGGCCCATACCTCGCAGCCCGTGGGCCAGTTCACGGTGCCGGCATACAGGGCGCCTCCGTAAACGGCCATGTCCATGACGTCGGTGTTGTTGGCGTCCCCGAACCCCGTGCCCAGGGGGGCGGCGGGGTCCGCGCTCACCAGCGGGGTCCAGACGTTGCCGTCGAAGGCCCACACCTCGCCGCCTCCGGGGCTGCCGGTACCCGCGTAGAGCCCGGGTCCGTACACAACCATGTCTCTGACCACGACGCAAGCGGTGCCGAAACCGGGGCCGGCGGCTGCCGCCGGCGCCGCCCCTACGGACTGCGCCCAGTTGGACCCGTCGAAGCGCCACACCTCGCAGCCGGCGCCGGCGAAGTTGAAGGTCCCCACGTACAGCTCGCCTCCGTAAACGGCCATAGCGGAAGCGCTCTCGTTGGCGGCGTTCCCGAACCCGGGAGGCATCGCCGCACCGCCCCCCACCAACGCCTCCCAGGCATAGCCGTCGAACCGCCACACCTCGCAGCCGGTGGCCGCGTTGGAGGTTCCCACGTACAGCCGCCCGCCGAAAACGGCCATGGAGGCCGCCGCGATGTTGCCGGGATTCCCGAAGCCGGGAGCGGTGGAGCCGGGCCCTCCCCCTACTACCGGCAACCAGTATTCCCCGTCGAAGCTGGATATCTCCAGACCGCCGGCGTTCTCCGTCCCCACATAGATCCTGGAGTTATAGACGGCCGAGCTTCTGTTGCTCACGTTGGCGGCGTTTCCGAGCCCCCCAGTCGCCTCCAGGCTCCAGGTGCCTTGCGCGAAAGCCGGCTCTTGCGAAGCGATAAACGGAACCGCCAGCGCCGCGATGAGAAAAAGCGGCATCAACAATAAAGACTTCCCGGCTTTCATGAGCGAACCTCCCCTTCCAGAACCTTGCATCCAAGGATTCACTGCCAATAGCCCGCCACAGATATTCCGCGGTTTTCCCTCTTATCGCTTCTTCGCGAACGCCGCCCTCTGGGACCGCCGACAGCCCCTTAAGTATCCTCTCTTCGGTCAAGGAATGGAACCCTTTCCAAGAATTTGAATCAAGAGACGTGCAAGGATTCGATGCCCCAAGAGGAGGTGAGCCAGAAGGGCGGCTTTGCTTATCCGCTAAAGAGAGCCTGGATCTATGCAAGGAAAGGTTCTCCGCATGGAAGAAGACATGTGATCACCATTTTCATCCTGACGCAGCGTTGCAAAGCGGAAAGGTTTTTCCGTGGCGCAATCCGTGAGCTCGGTTAGCGGGGATGTGGTCGGCGACCTGTAAGGTGTTCCAAAGCGGAAAGGTTTTTCCGTGGTGTAATCCCTTTTCCGGCGCGAACCCGGTTCTGGCGCCCGGCTCCCTTGCCAGGCTCCCGGGGACAGCTGGCCGAGATCGGAGATCTCGAAAGCGAAGAGCGGGCATGATCCCGGCCTGATTCCTTTATTCACTTGCTTGTCCCCAACTTTTTCCTTATTTCCGGTCAGCTTGGCGAGGGCTGACGCCCTTGCCTGGCAAATGATGCCTTTCAATCCACCGTGAAAAGCCCACAAGCGCTCAACGGCACCCTTTCACTGCTGACTTCGCACTGGCTATTCGCCCGTGAAAAGCGCGTTTTGAACAGCAGTATAGCGCACGGGGAGAAGAAGGTCCCTCATACCTCTCGATCGTGCCGCCTTCTCGTCGCCAGGGCGTCTAGACAGCGCGCCAGCTGGGACCCCCCGAGACCCCTCCCGGGCATCAAGCGAGACCTGGCCCCGCTGTCTACCGCAGGCGAGGCTCGACCCCAGTGCCTGAACCGCAGTAGGTTGAAGCGCCGGCCGGCGCGGACGATAATGGTGGCGGCTGGCGCCGTCGAGGCGTCCGCCCGTAACACAGCATCTGGCTCGGACGAGGAGGGAGATGACATGGACTTCGCGCTGACGGACGAGCAGAAAGCCCTGCAGAAGACGGTGCACGAGTTCGCGGAGAACGAGATCCGGCCCGTGGCCCGCGAGTACGACGAGAAGGGTGAGTTCGCCTGGGACATCGTGCGCAAGGCGGCCAAGCTCGAGCTCACCTACTCCGGCGTCCCCGAGGAGTACGGCGGCCCGGGCCTGGGCATGCTGGACAACGTCATCGTCATCGAGGAGCTGGGCTGGGGGTGCGTGGGCATCGCCTCGGCCATCGCCCTCAACCAGATCGCCATCCTCCCCATCCTTCTGGGGGGCGACGAGGAGCAGAAGAAGGAGTACCTGGCCAGGCTCACGGACCCCGACAACCCGCGCCTGTGCGCCTTCGGACTCACCGAGCCCGAGGCGGGGTCCGACGCCGCCTCCCTCAAGACCAGGGCGGTGCGCGACGGGGACGAGTACGTCCTCAACGGCCAGAAATGCTTCATAACCAACGGGGGCGTGGCCGACTTCTACACCATCTTCGCCACCGTGGACCCGGAGAAGAAATACCAGGGCATCACCGCTTTCATCGTGGACGCGGATACCCCCGGGTTCTCCATAGGCAAGATAGAGCACAAGATGGGCATGCGCGCCTCCCAGACCGCCGAGCTCATCCTCGAGGACGTGCGCGTGCCCGCCTCCAACGTGCTGCGCGGCGAGGGGCAGGGATTCTACGTGGCCATGGAGACCCTGGACACCTCGCGCCCCGGGGTGGGGGCCATCGGGGTGGGCCTGGCGCGGGCGGCCTTCGAGGAAGCCCTCGCCTATTCCAAGCAGCGGGTGCAGTTCGGCCGCCCCATCTGCCGCCAGCAGGCCATCGCCTTCATGCTCGCGGACATGGCCACC
>MU158550.1:0-5480 GCA_015711875.1 Candidatus Solincola jinzensis
AGCGGCATCTGCTTGATCTCCTCCACCAGCTCCGGGACGCTCATGCCCATGAAGAGCCAGGTGGAGCCGAAGAGAACGCGGTCCGCGAGGATGCTGTTGCCATATTCCACCAGAGGCTCCCAGCCAGTGTTGTGGCGCCCCACGTAGCGCGGGCGCATGGAGGCGAAGTCGATATACACGTTGGGATGCCGCCAGGCCACCGCCACCAGCTCCGCCGTCCAGGGCCAGCCGCCGTGCCCCGCGATGAGCTTGAGCTCCGGGAAGTCCAGGGCCACCTGGTCCAGGTGCGAGGGGTGCTCGACGAACATGGGCAGGCTGGCGAAGCTCACCGACTGGTGCAGCCATACCGGCACCCCCAGCTCCACGCACTTGGCGTAGATGGGGTAGAACTTGCGGTGGTCTGCGGGGATGCCCTGCATGAACGGCCGCATGGCCACGCCGGAGAGGCCCAGCTCCTTCACGCAGCGCTCCACCTCGCGCACCGCGTCCATGCCCTTGTGGGGGTCGATGCCCGCGAAGCAGCGCAAGCGCTCCGGGTGGCGGCTCACCACCTCGGCGAAGTAGTCGTTGGAAAGCCCTTTGATCCCGGATACAGTCTCCTCGTCCATGTTGTATAAGACGGCCACCTCGACCTCCCAGGAGTCGAGCATGGCGATGAACTGCTCCTCCGTCTGCGCCAGAGGCTCCACCCGCGGCTCCAGGAAGCGGTGTAGCTCCTCCTCGCTCATCTCCTCCTTGGCCCGCGCCAGTTCCTCAGCCGTGAGCCCCAGCATGGGGGCTACGCGCGGACCGTATATCCTGCGCAGGTACTCGGACATCTGAGGCGGAAGGCCGGTGATCTGGTCGATCACGCCTTCCTTGGTGGGAAGGTTGCACAAGCAGTCGATGATCTTCAATACCCCACCTCCTTACCTCTTTCCCGGCGGCGATACGAACATCTCAGTCCCTTGTGACGGCGATCCTGCCCACACACACGTCCCGGGCAATCCTTGGCGCCGCTCAGGCAGACGCTCATCTCCAGCCGCATGTCCTCCGCCCTTGCCATGGCCATCTCCACCACCTTTACATATTTATCCATCCTGCCCTCGAGCGGCGGGATGCAGCAGATGTCCGCGCCGAGGCCCAGGCTCTCGGTGCGCCTGGCGGGCTTGTCCAGCTTCTCCTTCTTGTTCATATCCCGGATCATGAGGTAGGCGCCCACCTTCTTGAAGGGGACGTCGAGTTCTCTGCACAGCGGCTCCATGAGGGGCAGCGCCCGCCACAGCAACCTGGTGCGGTGGTACTCGGGCCTGAACTCCAGGGTGTCCCTCCCCTGGCAGACCACGCCCACGTTGGCCTTGGTGATGCCCCAACCCACGTCGACGTTCTTCTCCACCACGGTCACTTCCAACTTGTACCTGGAGAGCTCCCGAGCGGTGGCAGCGCCGAGCACGCCGGCGCCGATGATGAGGACTTCGGTTTCGAGCGCGGACATCTTCCCCTCCCTCTCCCGTTGCGAAGCAAAGGTCCGAATAAGATGATATTTTCGATAAATGGCATATGTCAAAAGACCGCAAAGGACAGGCAGTGAAAGGCTGACCGGGAATCGAGATCTCGCAAGGGCAGGACATACGGCATTCCGGCTCCGCGGTGGCATTACATGGAATACTATTCCTTCTTTTCTCGATCTCCCTGGCGACAGGCGCCATGCTAGCGGCGCCCGCTTCCCGAGTGACGATCCTAATCCTGGCCTTCCAAAACCGGCGGCGTTATGGCGATCCCGCTGGCCGAAAAGCCGCGCTACAGGTCCGCCATGTGCATCGCGACGCCGATGCCCTCGCGCTTTGACAGCAGTCGTTGATACTCCCTCTGATCTTGTCATGCGCGGCACAGGCGATGTAGCCTGAATTGTAATTGCATATTGCAAACATTTCTAATTTCAAGTATTATCGAAAGCGCGGTTTGTTTGTATCTACGTTAGCATACGAAACGTGACGGATCGCGGCGGAACATCAATGCGAAAGCGGCGTGGATAAGGCGGTTGTGATGATCAAGATGAAGGAGAGACACGACCTGAGGGGGGAAAAAGCCCTGGTCACCGGCGGGGCCAGCGGCATCGGTTTCGCCATCGCTAGGGAACTGGCAGGCCGGGGGGCGGTCCCCATCCTCCTGGACCTCAACCAGGATGCGCTGGACGGCGCCCTCGAGGCGCTGCGGAGGAAGGGATATGAGGCGTGGGGCTATAAAGCCGACGTCACCCGCATCGAGGAGTTGCGGGAGGTAAAGGAGCGCCTGGAGGCGCAGGGCTCAAGCCCCGACATCCTGGTGAACTGCGCCGGCATCACCCTCATCGCCCACGTCACCGCCACCGAGCACGAGGAGTGGCGCCGCATCATCGACGTGAACCTCATGGGGACCGTTAACGCCGTCGAGACCTTCCTCCCTGCCATGGTGGAGCGGGGCCACGGGCACGTGGTGAACATCGGGTCCATCGACGGCATCATCCCCATCCCCGGCCAATCCGCCTACTGCGCCAGCAAGTTCGCCGTGACCGGCCTCACGGAGGTACTGTATTACGACCTCAGGCAAAGCGGCGTGGGAGTGACCCTGGTCTGCCCGGGTTATGTAAGGACGCCGCTCGCCAGCACCTCCACCCTCAAGGATCTCCCGCTTCACTTCAAAGGGGCGAAAGCACTAGAGCGCTTCCTGAAGGTATTCGGCAGTTCCCCTTCCAAGGTAGCAAGACGCGTGGTGGGCGCCATGGCCCGCGGCCGTTTCCTGGTCATACCCGGCCTTCCGAGCCGCGTTTTCTATCATTACCGCCGCCTCTTCCCCCGCCTGGCGACACGCTCCGGGCTATGGGTGGCCGGGCTCTTCGCCTGGTGGAGGAAGAACCTGCCACGGCGGGCCATGCAGTCACCGTGAAGAGCATGAGAAAAGCCTCGATGCGCACCGAGGGCCGGCTCAAGCAGTGACGGACCATGCCCTCACCATCTGTAACTCGCGCTCATATGATTCGCCCCGCAGCGCGGGAGGCTCCGCGGCAGGCTGCGCCATCCACCCTGCTCCTCCCGGAGGAAACGGTAACGGTCCATGCGCGGTCCCCGGGGCCTCGTGATAATAAGGCCCGCTTTCCGCGTTGCGGGAGAATCCCTCGGCCGGCTCTGCGCCCCTAGAAGTCACTCTGAAAGAAAAAGCTCGCTAATGGTTTGCGGCGAGAACCTTTCCGCCGCTCGCGCGATCAAGCAACAGCCCATCCGCTCGCCTTATCGGCGGTATCGATTTTACATGGACACGGCCCTCGGGAATTCCAGGAAAACGGAGCCGAGGACTTTTTCACTCAGGACAAGATCGGTCCCTGTCGAGCACCTTGCGGGAAAGCAGGTAATCTCTTGCTCTTGCCGCATCGAGCCATCCCTCGCTGCGCACTTCCTTGAACTCCAACTTTTTACAGGTGAGGAAGAAGTTCTCGATCTCGTCCAGGAGAGGAGGCGGCGGCTCGTGGATGTCCCCGACCTGACCCCAGCGGGGATCTTCCAGGGGCACGGCGATGACCTTGCTGTCACCGCCCTTGTCGTCGCGCATCTCCAGCAATCCTATGGGCTTGGCCTCGATAAAGCAGCCCGGAAAGGTCGGCTCCTCGATGAGCACCAGGACGTCCATCTCATCCCCGTCCTCGGCCAGGGTATCCTGGATGTATCCGTAATCCGCGGGGTAATGCACGGAGCTGGAGAGCACCCGGTTCAGCTTGATGCGCCCACTCTCGCGGTCGAACTCGTACTTGTTGCGGGAGCCCTTGGGGATCTCCACGATGACCTCGACGATGTCCGGAAAAACGTCCTCGCTCGACGAACCGTCCATTCTCACTCCTCTTTCGGCCATCAAGACCCACTCCCCGCCCTCTCCATATCCTCGTTTACTTTGTATAGCGCCCCAGTAAGGTTTGTCCACCACTCCCCTATTCTCAAGCGAGATCGCTTATCTCTGCATCGCCATGCGGCAAACCCCATGGACGGCAATAACAAAGCGGGCACATATACAGAGTAATGTATTGGTATTATCCTCCAGGCTCAGTGCAAAGGCTGACCCCATGCCTCATCAGACCCCGAGAACACGGGGAAAGCAGCGGGCAAGCTGCCGGCGTGGCGGATATAGCAATATTAACTAGATAAGGAGCGAAGCCTGGCCCCCGCGTCTCAGCCGCCCGACGAGGCCTGTCCCCTAATGCCCGCGCTTCTGAAGCCTTGCGCCGGGCGACCCGCGGGAAATATACCCGGGGTGAGTCGATTCTGATGCTGTACCGTTCCGTCGTGCGCTTTTCGGATTGAGACCGACCTATCATCCTGACAGACCAAGCAAAAAGGCGAGAGGAAAAGAGTGTTCATCTAATGTTCGAACCTGGAAACGTGGCGCTACGTCCGGTCTCCGAAGCGAAGGAATTGGGTGACTTGATAGCTGAGGGATGCGGTGGTATGATTTCCATACCGACTGGTTGGTCTATTTTAAGGGAGGCCGGAGTGGCCGGTACGACGGAATCCCTGTCCAGGGGCGAGAAGACGCGCCGGCGCATCGTAGGACATGCGACCCTGCTCATGTATGAGAAGGGATACGCGCGCACGACCATAGACGACGTGATCGCGGCGGCGGGAGTCACCAAGGGCAGCTTTTACTTCCATTTCGCCTCCAAGGAGGAGCTGGGATACGCGGTGATCGAGGCCGCCTCCGAGCACATCCTCTACCGGCTGCGCGGTTTCCTCGACCGGCCCGATCTCTCTCCCCGTCAGCGCATCGAGGCCATGCTGCGGGAGATCCAGGGCATCGTGGAGGCGGCGGACTGTTCCCGCGGCTGCATCATCGGGAACCTTGCCCTCGAGACCAGCCATTCCAACCCGGGCTTCCGGGAGAGGATCGCGCGGGCTTTCCGGGAGTGGTCGGAGCTGATCGCCCATGAGCTGGAGGCGATGAAGGCGGCGGGAGAGCTCCCGCCTGTATTCGATCCCGCCGCATACGCCGATTTCGCCGTCAGCGCCCTCGAGGGCGGGATCATGATCAGCAAGGTCACGCGGGACCCCGCCCCCATGCGCAACAGCGTCAAGTTTATCCTGAGGCTGTTCGAAAACCCCGAGGCACAAGTCCGCAAGAAGCTCAAAGCGGCATCCAATAAAAAGGTTAGCGGGACATAGTGGCCGTATCGGCGAAGTATAGAAGATCAGACAGGATATGGATATGTCCGAAGGAGTCCGCGAGGAGCAGGTGGAACGTCCGGTCCATATGCTTATCACGGCACTGATGTGCGGGGAACACATGGGTATTCCGCATATCTCCCTTTCCTCAGAGGAGGCGGAACCGGGCTCGAGGCTACCAGCGTGAACGAAGGCTTCGCGGCTTTTCCCGAACCGAAGCAAGAACGCCGATGGGCTCCTCATCCTGCCCGACTTCATCGCGGCCCGGATGCGGGAAAAGGCCTGCCGTTATCCGGGTCTTTCCCCCAAGGCCGGCCA
>MU158550.1:5490-5977 GCA_015711875.1 Candidatus Solincola jinzensis
CCGGATGCGGGAAAAGGCCTGAAAACCCAAGGAGGAAACGCATGTCCGAGGAAGTATATGAGCGGCTGAGGGAGCTGCTGGACCGCCATCCTACGGGGTGCGCACCGGCGCCGGAGATCATCGAGATCCTCAAGACCTTTTTCAGCGAGGAGGAGGCGCGCGTGGCGCTCGGCCTCGGCTTCCGGCCTTTCAGCGCGGAGGACGTCGCCCGTCGCGCGGGGGTCGATAAGGAGACGGCGCGGAAGTGCCTGGAGTCCCTGGCGGAAAAGGGCGTGGTCTTCGTGCGCGAGAAGGGTGGCGAGCGCGGATACGCTTTGCTGCCGGTGATGCCGGGGATATTCGAGTTCCCCTACATGAAGGGGATGAGCGACGAGATGAGGGAGAAGCTCACCCCGCTGTGGAAGAGCTACCTCCCCAAGCTGGGAACGCAGTTCGGCGGCACCGAGACCAGGTTCTCGCGCATCATCCCCATCCAGGAAGAGAAGGA
>JACVJG010000209.1 GCA_015711875.1 Candidatus Solincola jinzensis
ACGTGAGAAGGCCCTAGGTCAGCGGGCCTTGCGAAGAAAAGCAAGCGAAAAACGAAGACATGACCCTAAATCGACGTCCTCGCGGTCGCGTCTCCGACCCCAATTCACGCTCGGCGCTCGGGACATGCTTGGTTCGCGGGCATATGGCGTCACTGCTCGTAAACATAGAAGGTGCCCAGGGCTTTGGCCACCACCTCTTCGCGGTTGCGAACCTCGGACTCAAGGATTGCGATGCGACGACGTCGATCGATCACCCTGCTGTCGCATACCAGCCTGCCTTCCTTCACGGACTTCAGGTAGGTGATCTTTATCTCCACCGTGGCGCAGAGCTCCCTTTCTTCTATGACCGAATAAAGGGCGGCCCCCATGCCGAAATCCACCATGGAGTAGATCACCCCGCCGTGGAGGACGCCATGGGGGTTGATCAGATCGCGCCGCGCCTCCAGCTCGCAGCGGCTTTGCCCGCCGCCGTAAGCGGTGAACTCTATCCCGAGCAGGTCCCCGAAAGGATTGAAGCCTTCGGGGGGATCGAAGAACTCCTTCGCCATCGCGCCTCCCCCGCCGTTCGCATGCCGGCAAGGCCATTATCGCATAAAAGATCGCGCCCTGGTTTACGGTTAAAGCCCTTTCCCTGCGCCCTTCCGGCAATCGGGGAATCAACCCCATGGAGGTCCGATATGATAGCTGCGCTCCAGATGGTTCAGGAGTGGTATCGGCGCTCAACCCGCCGCCAATATCATGATCACGCTTCGGCCTCCCGCCCACCCTCTATCTCGGCCTCCTTCCGGCAACCGGGGAATCAACCCCATGGAGGTCCGATATGATAGCTGCGCTCCAGATGGTTCAGGAGTGGTATCGGCGCTCAACCCGCCGCCCATATCATGATCACGCTTCGGCCTCCCGCCCACCCTCTATCTCGGCCTCCTTCCGGCAACCGGGGAATCAACCCCATGGAGGTCCGATGCGGTCCTGTTGATGGATGCGGCTTTAGCTTTGGCGTGACATGCTTGTTGCGGGACAAGGAGCGGTCCGCCGCGCTCTCAAGGATGGGAGGAGATGCCCTTGAGGATCAGCGATTCCAGCGTCTTCCTGCAGTCCTCGTACTCCTTTTCCAGGGTGGAGGAGAGCACGGAGAGCCTGCGTTTCCGTATCGGCACTGGAGCCCAAGAGGCGATAAGGACCTCCGTTCAGCCCGCCGCGGAGAGGGTTTCACGGGCCCGCGGCGAGGAATCGCCGTTGCTCCAGCACGCTCAGCGAGGACTGTGGCGGGGCGCTCAGGGGCGAGTCCTTCCTTCTAACGGGGAACCACCTGTTCCTGCGGCAGGAGGGAGTCATGCTCCGGTCATGGAGTCGAGACGCGGGGGTCCTGAAGCCGATGGCTCTTCCGGTGCGCATAAGCCGCATGAAGCGGACGAGCCGGGAAGGCCCGACCTGATGAGGTTGAAGACCCTGGTTGAGAAGCTGGTGGAAATGGTCACGGGGAAACGCATAAGGATCCGCACGGCGGAAGCTTTGCCCGCTTGCTCTGGGAATGCCGAAAGCGGTCGCGCGGGAGCAAACGGGGAAACGCCGCGGGCCGGTGGCGTCACGCGCGCCGGATGGAGCCTGGAGTATGAATACAGCAGGTATGAGAGGGAAAGCGAGGCCTCATCATTCACCGCTACGGGAGTGGTGAAGACCGCTGACGGGCGGGAAATCGCCTTCCGGCTCGAGTTTGAGATGCACAGGGAGTACGAAAGCTTCGAGAGCGTGCGCTTGCGCATGGGGGACGCCGCAGTGTCCGACCCCCTGGTTCTCAATCTCGATGGTTCCGCGGCGCGCCTGTCCGGCTTAAGATTCGCTTTCGATCTCGATGGGGACGGCGAGGCGGAGAACGTGCCGATGCTGGAGCAGGGCAGCGGGTTCCTGGCCCTGGACCTGGATGGCGACGGGGCCATCGGCAGTGGCGTGGAGCTGTTCGGCCCGGCTTCGGGAGACGGCTTCGCGGAACTCGCCGCCTACGACGTGGACGGCAACCGCTGGATAGACGAGGCCGACCCCGTGTTCCGCGACTTGCGGGTATGGGTCAAGAACCGGGGAGAGGATTCCCTGCTCTCGCTCGCGGAACTCGGCATAGGCGCCATATCCCTGGAGAGGATCGCAACGCCGTTCTCCCTCAAGGACGAGGGTAACCAGCTTTTGGGAACGGTGAGGGCAACGGGGCTGTACCTGCGCGAGGACGGGGCCGCCGGAGCGGTCCAGCAGTTGGACATGTCGGTTTGAAGCGGAGATAACGTGAGTGCGGGCAGCCCGCAAGGCCCGCACCGCGTGGGCATAAAAACCGGGCGGCATGGATGCCGCCCGGTCCCCCCCAACCCCCCTACGCTCGCTGCCGCGCTTCTTCACAAACCTTGGGAACCGTCCATAAGCCTGGAGATGCCTGCCGATGATCGGCTCCAGTAAGGTTAATACTTGCATGCGACCGGTCTATAAAGGCGATGGCCATATTGACCTCTCGTTTCACCCCCATCGATAGATCTCACATAATATACGTGGGCGATCCCTTTCCTCAGGCATCAAGCGAGGCCTGAACCCTGTGCCTCAGTAGGCACCGTTGGAGGAGAGGATGGCCGAGAAGGTCCTGAGGATGATCTTGAAATCATGCCACAGGGACCAGGTCTCGATGTAATACAGGTCCAGTTTCACCATCTCGTCGAAGGGCAGGTCGCTGCGACCACTGACCTGCCAGAGGCCGGTGATGCCCGGCTTCACGTTCAGCCGCTGGGTCTGCCATTGCTTGTACTGCTCCACTTCCTTGGGAATGGGGGGCCTCGGCCCCACCAGGCTCATGTGCCCCGCCAGGACGTTAAAGATCTGGGGAAGCTCATCGATGGAGAACTTGCGTATCCATCTCCCCACCCTGGTAACCCTGGGGTCGTCGGTTATCTTGAACAGAGGCCCCTCCGCCTGGTTCAAAGCGGCAAGTTTCTCCTGCATCTCCTCGGCGTTCTCCACCATGGAGCGGAACTTCAGGCAGTTGAAGGTCCGGCCGTCCTTTCCGACCCTCTGCTGGCGGAAGAACACCGGACCGGGGGAATCCAGCTTGATGGCGATGGCGGTGGCCAGGAGCAAAGGCCACACGAACAGCAGGCCGATGGAGGCAAGCACGTAGTCCTCGATAACCTTCAGGAGCCTCTGGTAACCCCGCAGTTTCTTCTCGCGCAGCTTGATCAGCGGTATGCCCCCGATCTCGTTAACGGTTATCTCGTCAGTTATCACCTCGAATAGCCGGGGGACGATCGAGCATTCGACGCCGGCCTTGTTGCATTTCGAGGCCAGGTCCAGCAATTGCTCCGAGCTCGTTCCCGAGAAGGCGATGATCACCTTCTCCACCTCGAACTCGCGCATGATATCCTGCAAGTCCCTGATGCCGCCAAGCACGCGCAGGTCCTTGAGCTCTGGCTCCTCAAAGCGCACGAACAGGGGGTCGTCGTCGACGAACCCCACCGGGCGCAGGCCGAAAGCCTCGTGGCGCACCAGCTTGCGCGCCACCTGCTTGCCCACCTTGCCCGCGCCCACGATGAGGGTGTTGCGCATGACCACGTCGGGGATGCCCGCCAGGGTCAGCGAGGCTTGCAGGATGACGCGCCCGGCGAAAAGGAAAAGAATGGTAAGAGCCCAGAAGAAGATGAGGTATCCCCTGGTCGAGACGGAAGAGTCGAGGATGAAGGACATCACCAGCAGGAAGACGAGGTACGCGTTGGTCGCCCCCACGATCCTGGGTATGCGGTCGAGGATGCGCACGCGGGTGCGGGGGTCGTACATGCCGGCCATCTTCAGGGCGAGGAAGAGAACCGGGGAGGTCGTCATAAGGGCCGCGGCCAGGCTGCCGTAGGAGACAACGCTCTCGGGCGGAAAAGCGCGCACGAAGAAGGCGTTCTCGAAGCGCAGCCAGTAGGCGAGGGTCGCGGCGGAGAATACCGCCAGGACATCCACGAAAAGGCGTACCGTTATGCGCGCCGCCACCTCCGCGCGCCTGGGCACGGGACGCTCCAGGATCCCCTGTTCCGCCCCCGCGAGCAGGGCGAGCAGTTCCTCGTCCTTAAGCCCCAGTTCGGGAAACTCCGCCCGGCCAGCCGGGGAAGAAGCTCCCGCCTTAGACGACCCTCTTTCGATCAACTGCCTGTCCATGCTCCCCCTCCAGTTTTGCTTCCGGCGCCGGCATGTTCACCAGGCGCCCCGTTTTCGTCGGCGTCGCATGATCATGTGAAAAGCGTTTCCACGCTTGCTCCACGTATTCCGTCAACTCGCGCTTGAAGACCTCCACGTCGAATTCCAGCGCCCGCGCCCGCGCTTTCAGAGGATCAAAACGTCCGGGGTCGAAATCCCTTACGCACCGCATGAGGGATTCAGCGTCCTGGCGATCGAAGAACACCCCTGTCTCCCCCTCCACCACCGTCTCCGTGGCCCCGCCCGCGCGGTAAGCGATCACCGGCCGCCCCGCGGCCATGGCCTCCAGGGGGACGATGCCGAAGTCCTCTTCCTGGGGGAAGACCAGGGCGAGGCAGCGGGAGTAAAGCTCGGCGAGCTCTTCGTCGCTCACCCGGCCCAGGAATTCCACGTTGGGTTTGGCCGCCGCGCGAAGGCTCTCGAACTCCGACCCGGTTCCCGCGATCTTCAGGGGGAGGCCTAAACGGTTGAACGCCTCCACCGCGATGTCCGCGCGCTTGTAGGGTATGAGCCTTCCCACCAGAAGGAAGTAGTCTTCCACGCGGTCGGCGACCTTTAGCCACTCCGTGCTCACGGGAGGGTAGATGACGTCGGCCTCTCGCCGGTAGTATTTCTCGATACGGCGGGCGACGTGCTTGCTTATGGCAACGAAGCGGTCCACGCGGTCGGCCGCGCAGCGATCCCATACCCGCAGGTAGCTGGTCATATAGGGCATGAGTGCTTTCACTACCGGGTTCAGCATCCCGTATCGGGGGTTCTCGAGGTAGTGGTGGTAACCGCTCCAGTAATAACGGACGGGTGTGTAGCAGTAGCAGATGTGAAGCGTCTCCGGCCTGGTGACCACCCCCTTGGCCTCGGCGTGGCAGGATGAGATCACCACATCGAACTCCGAGAGGTCGAAACGCTCAAAGGCCACCGTGCGCAGCAAGGGAAAGGCCTGATGCCTGGACTTGGCCATGGGGATTCTCTGCAGGAAGGAAGTCCTTACCTCCCTGCCGCTCAACTGCGGGAAATGCTCGGGGCAGTAAACGGAGGTGTAAACAGGGGCCTGGGGGAATGCCTCGCACATCGCTACCAGTACGCGCTCAGCGCCCGCGAAGTTTGTGAGCCAGTCGTGCACCAGCGCCAGCCTCATCTCATCCCCGTCCGTAGTTCGCGTCTCGCCTCCGTGCCCGGACCGATCCGGCGGCCCGTTTCTTTAAGGGGCCTAGCTCGCGAAGAGGAGTGCTTTCAGGAGCAGTTTGGGCGGTGAAACGGGACCCAAAGTGCCTATCGGGATGGTCAGGTAGGTAAAAAAGCCGATTATTCTACCCGAGTGAGCCTTGACCTTTGCGTCCGGTTTTTGTCTTCACGCACCCCCAGTTCGCACCCGCTCTCGCCTGTCTCGCTTTCTTCAGGGATAAATCCCCGACTCTGCCCCCGTCGTTATCCCTGTAATCAAAATATAAGCTTTGTCGGTACGTTATTCAAGTTACTGAATGGTAATGTTACATAATCACAACCATATCGTAACATCATCGTAACAAGAAACGGCGATAAAACCCTGTATGAGCCGCATTACTTGTTGAGTCGCTGGAGCAAACGGGGCTGTCCTGTCAGGGCCGGCTCATGATGTCTGAGGGCCGGCGTGGGGGAGAGCTCCCGTTCGGGCGAATCCAGCCGATTCCTTTTGGTCCGCGCGAACTCCAGTAGACGAGCCCTGGCTCAGCGGCTATGCCTCCGTGGGCCTCCCTGGGGGGAGCGGCAAGCAGAGCCCGACCA
>JACVJG010000210.1 GCA_015711875.1 Candidatus Solincola jinzensis
GGAGAGGAAGCAGTTCGAGACTGCCGATTTCATCCGCTCCCGCCTGCGCGAGATGGGCATACGCGTGGACGACCTGCGCGAGGGGCAACGCTGGAAATTCGTGGGAAGAGAGGAATAGGCCTTTGCTACTGGGGCATCGTCGACTCCATCATCGCCTGGAAACCTCCGGCCCGGGCGGCCGTGTCTAGAAGGGCGGCTGGGACGTGGCCATATGGCGATCTGAGCTCGGACGAGGAACGCGTTGAGTCGACCGAGCTCATGAACAAGTGCATCCCTTTTCAGCCCGGGTGGCCTTGGCGAGAAGGGCGACTGAGGCGGGGCCAGACCCATGCGGGAACCAGAGTCGGGGAAATGGCCGGTCCATGGAGATGAAGGCCGCTTTCATTGCCCCATCAGGCTATAGGTGGAAACCAGGTATGGTAATAACAAGAGACGCTGGCAGATGAAGCGAGCGGAAAGTGGAGCCTGGAAAAGGAAGGAAACGCATTGCGGTACGAACAGGTGGAAGGGAGAAGGGCGGTGCTGGAAGCCTTGAAGGGCAGGCGCGCCGCCTATGAGCTCTTGGTGGCGGAGGGCTTGCAACCCGCGAGGATATTGGACGAGATCATGGCCGCGGCGCGGGCGCGGCGTCTGGGGGTGACCGTCCTGCCGCGGCGCGAGATCGACCGCCTCGCTTCCTCCGAAAACCACCAGGGAGTCATCTTGAGGGTGGAGCCCTACCGCTATTCCACTTTCAAAAGCGTATACCAGGACCTGGAAAAGAAGAAAGATCCCTTCGTGGTGCTCCTGGACGGCGTGACCGACCCACGCAACCTCGGCAATGTGGCCAGGACCTGTGAGGCGGCGGGGGTGGACGCGGTCATCCTGCCCCGCAGCCGCGCGGCTCCTGTCACCCCGGCGGTATTCCACTCCTCATCCGGAGCGGTAGAGAACCTCGCCATCGCCACCGTGCCAAACCTTTCCAGCGTGATGCGGGAACTGAAGAAGCTGGGTTTGTGGGTGGTGGGAGCGGACGCCCGCGCCGAGCAGTCCTGCTTCGAGGCCGACCTCACGGGACCGCTGGCCCTGGTGATGGGATCGGAGGGGGAGGGACTGCACCGCCTGGTGAGGGAGACCTGCGACACCCTGGTGCGCGTGCCCATGTTCGGCAAGATATCATCCCTCAACGTCTCCGCCGCCGCGGCCATCATCATATACGAGGCCCTGCGGCAGCGGGGGAGGTTATAGGGCGCCGCTACCAGGAAGCTCCACCTGGCATCCGGATGCCGGGGTCCTTCTTCGGCCGCAATGGATTGGTCACGGCACCCTCTCTCGCGGCGCCATCCCGGCGAAGTTCAAGGGGAGGGCACCGCTCCGGCCGCGGGTTCTCGCGGGTGTTTCTCGCGTCGCTTTCCGGAAGAGCGCTTCCTCATGCGCTCATACATGGTATGCTGATCCGGACAGGTGTTGCCGGGAGCGGACAGTTGATCGCGACGGGCAAGGAAAGCGGCAGGCGGTCCCATAACGCCCCGGGCCCGGAGCTATAGCTGGAAAGGAATACATCGGGGCATGAAAGCTCTGATAGTTGACGGGTACAACCTCATATACGCGCACCAAAAGCTCTCGCGCCTGGTGGAGTCGGATATGGACGCCGCCAGGGAGGCCCTGGTGAGGGAGCTCATGCCCCTGGCGGCGCCAGGGCGTTATGGCCTGGTGATGGTGGTCTTCGACGCCGCGGGTTCACCCAATGCGGAGCCGGTCTTCGAGGATCGCGGCGGCCTCTTGGTGGTGTTCACGCGCCGGACGCAGTCGGCGGACGCCTTCATCGAGAAGGCGGCCCGGCGCATGACCTCGCGTTCCGAGGTGAGCGAGGTAACGGTGGCCACCTCCGACCGCGTGCTGTCCAGCTTGGCCTCGGGCTTCGGGGCGCGCGCTATAGACGGGCCCTTGCTGCTCGAGATAGCGCGTGAGGCCGTGGACGAGACGCGCGGGGAGATAAGGAGGGCCGCGCCGCGCCGCGTGCCCCTGGAGGAGAGGGTGAGCGAGGAGGCTCGCCGCCTTCTGGACGAGATGCGCTATGGCTGAGACGCGCGCCGGTGGAGTGGCGGTGCAGGTAGCTGAGTTATAATCAATGCGGAGAGCCGGTGTAGCTCAATGGTAGAGCGTCCGCCTTGTAAGCGGTTGGTTGGAGGTTCGATTCCTCTCACCGGCTCCAGATCTTCTCTGGAGATCCCAATAGAAGTCCCGCCCCTTATGCGTGGATGCTTTCAACATCGCACTCGCTCTCCGTGCACGCTTATCGATTGTGACGGGAAACGAGAGATCCTTTTCTCGTAGTTCTCCCGTGGCCGTTTGGAGTATAAGGTTGCATTTTCTCTGTTCCTTCCTCCTTGCGCAGGGAGAGGATGACCGAACCCCCGATGATGAAAACGATAGAGCCCAGGCGCAGCAGGAACATGCCGGCGCTCCTGGGCATGGGCTCGTGCATGGCCACAATGCCGATGATGATGGGGATGAGGTTGGACATGCCGGTGGTGATGGGGACCACCACGATGGCCTTTCCCCGCTGCATGGCGGTCTGGTCCAGGACCAGCGTCACGATGGGCAGGATTATTATCATGTAAAGGTAGGGCGAGAGAAGGGCGTGGCGGAAGCCGTGCTCCCAGAAGCGGCTCCCGAAGTCGTTCCAACCCAGCTTGATGATCACCGCCGTGAGCCCTATGAGCACCCCCGAGGCCACGGCGATGAGGTTGGGGGCCTGCTCGCCCTTTTTGGTGATGCCGTTGAAAAGGCTGACCCCGGCCACGATGAAGAAGAAGATCACGAAAAACCACAGCACGAAAGGGTTGTAGGAAAAGGCCTTCGAGGGAACCCCGATGAGGCTGCGTCCCAGCATGATAAGCCCCACCACGATGGTGCCTATCCCAAGCCAGTCCGAAAGGGTGGGGCGTTCCCCCAGTCTGGTGATGGCCAGCACCGCCAGCACGGCGATGCCCGCGGTGTTGATGGGCTGCACCACCGAGAGGGGGGCCAGCCCCACCGCGATGGCCTTGATGAGGGTGCCCGCTAGCTGCAAGCCCTGGGCTTCCAGCCATGGGCGGCAGGCGATGAAGGCCTTGACCGTCTCCAGGGGTTTCTGCGAGCCGATGAGCGGGAGCTTGTCCAGCTCGCGCTTCTGCATGTACCCGCTGTAGTTGATCATGGTGGTGGCGACCATGGCCAGCAACACCGCCAGGACGAGAACCATCCGCTACCTCCCGATGTTCCTTCCTGGCGATATTCTAAGGGCTGGGAAGGAAATGTATAAAGACTATCTCCCGGACACCTCTTTTTCACCGCCACCTGTTCGTGCCGTCGCCCTCGTCGCGCTCCAGCCTCTTGCTCAGCGCCTGGCTCCCGCTTTTTCACCGCGACATGTCCGTGTTGTTGCGCCGGCCGGCCACGATGGCGAGGATGCTGGGCAGCACCAGGATAGCTCCGAGAAGGGCGCCCAGCAGGCCCACGGCGGTGGTGAAGCCGAAACGCTGCATCATCCCCATATTGGAGAGGCCGAGGATGAAGAAGACCCCCATGGTGGTGAGCGCCGCCGCCACCAGGGCGCGCCCCACGTGCTTCACGGTGTTGTGAATGGCCTCCTCCACCCCGGTGCCGTTGACATGGCGTTCCTCGCGGAAGCGGTGGGTGATATGGATGCCGAAGTCGATGCCCGCCCCGATCACCAGCGAGGCCACCATCACCGTCATGAGGTCGAGCGGCCACCCGAGGGCGAATAGGAAGACCAGCTCCGCCACCATGCCGCAGACCACCACCACCAGAGTGCAGATTCCGTAGATGAAGGACTTGAAGACCATTATGAGCACCAGTGCGCAGAGCAGGAGGGCAAGGCCCGAGGTCTTGAGCTGGGTGGGGAGGATGTTCCCCAGGAGGTCCGCCACCAGCACCGTGAAGCCGGTGGAGGAAAAGCGCAGGGATGTTCCCTCCCCCACCTCGGATGAGCTGTCTCGCAGGATATCCGCCTTCACCCTCATCTCGTCCTCGGTCTCCGGAAATCCGGAGTTGAGCATGATCATGGCCACCTGCTTCCCGTCCTTCTCCCCCACAAAAGCGTTTACCGGCATGCGCAGCGAGAGCTGGTCCACCACCGCCATGACCTCCTCCCTGCTGCCGGGAAGCCTTCCGTCGGGAGAGGCCATGAGGATGTAATCGGCTATGGAGCTTATCCTGTCCCGCGCGAAGTAATCCTCGCGCTCGGGGTAGTTGCGGGTGTCAAGGGGTATGGTGTCCTCCAGCTCCAGTATGGCGGCGAGGTTGGCGGGGTCGTATATATCGCCCCAGGCCAGGATGATATCGGCGCTCTGGGGGCCGAAGAGGTCGGTGATCATCTCGTTGGCCTTCATGCTGGGCATCTCCTCGGGCATCATCTTGCGCACGTCCGCCCCCGTCCGGACGTTGAAAACGGCGAACACCGCGAAGGCGATGAGCGCCAGGGTGGCTATGGCCACCGCCCAGTGATTGCGTTCCGAAACCATGGCCATCCTCACCAGCACGTTGTCGATGGCCGTGCCGTAGCGGGAATCGCGCCGCCGCCTCCGCATCTTCTCCAGGTGGGCCTGCTGTTTTTCCTCCCGCTTGCGCCGGTCGCGGATGACGACGATGGCCGGCAGGAGGGTGAGGGAGAGCAGGAAGCTGAAGGCGATGCCCATCATGCACAGAAGGCCGAAGTCCCGCATGGGGGGCATGTCGGTGATCATGAAGGAGGAGAAGCCTATAAGAGTGGTGATGGCGGTGAGGAAAACCGCCACCCCCACCGTTTTCACGGAGGTGGTGGCGGAGAGGTCAACCCCCGCGCCGCCTTCCCGCTCCTCGTAATAGCGGCTGAGGATGTGGATCACATAGGCGATGTTGATGCCCAGCATGAGAGGCATCACCGCCACGCTCATGGTGGTGTAGGTGATGCCCGCCCAGCCCATCACCCCGATGATCCAGGATATCGCCACCAGGATGATGAGCAGGGGCAGCCCGATGTCCGAGACGCGCCGGAAGGTGAGGTAGAGGACGAGCATGACGAACAGGAGGGCTATGAGCATCAGCTTGCTCGTCTCCTTCTGCATGAACTCCTGGGAGTCCCTCTGCATGGAGGCGTCCCCGGAATAGAAAACACTCACGCCGTCGATGCCTTCGAGCTTGCCGGATACATACCTCTCGAGGTCCTTTGCCAGGGCGGTGAGCGCGTTCTCGCTCAAGTCCGGGTTGAGCTGGAACTGCACCATGGTCGCGTTGCCGTCCGCGGTGACCATCCCCGAGATCTGCTCCCGGTTCTCCTGGAAGACTGTCAGTATGCCGGCGCGTGCCTCCTCGTTCAGGCCGCCGCCCATGAAGGCGCCCATAAGGTCCAGGAAGGGGGAGTCGGGACGAGGGTCGAGGTAGAAGTCCAGGAACTGCTCCAGCGAGCCGTCGTCCACGTCCTCGAGGTCTATGGTGGCGGGGACCCCCGATGCCTTGAGCATCTCCGGCAGCCGGTACTTTACGAAATCCAGGTAGGTCTCCACCTTCAGTACCGATCCCTCCGGGACGCCGTTTTCCTCCATGTCAGCGGGATCCATGGCCATCAGGGCGCGCGCCATCTCCGGCTCGGCGACATTGTCCGCGGTAATGAGCGCTATCTCGCTGGATACGCCGCCGAAGACGTCCTTTACCTCTTCCCAGGCCTTTATTGACTCGTAATGCTTCGGCATCATGGCCTCCTGGCTGAGTTCCGTGCTTAAGCGCGGGAACCCTGCCGCGAGGAAAGCGGTGATCAGGGCGACAACCACGACCACCAGCCACGGGCGCCTTTCCGATTGCGAGGCCAGAAATTCGAAGAACTTCATGCTCTATCCTCTTCTTTCCCTCGGTAGCGATGGCTTCCGGTCGCCGGGGCTCCCTTGCGGCGGCGACGATCGTGCGCCGTCCCAAGGCAGGGGCGATGGCATCTTTGCCTTCCG
>JACVJG010000211.1 GCA_015711875.1 Candidatus Solincola jinzensis
CCAGGGCCCAGACAAAGACCCGGATTATCGCTCTCCATACCGCCCGCGTGATTCAAGGTTCGGCCGTGGAGCAAGTGCAAGGAGGCCTCTTGCGGTTGCAGCAGAAAGTGGTGATACCGGAGGGTTGTCGGGGAGCATGAGGTATGGGATCGGCGCCCCTAAAACCAGTTCCATCAGAAACTGTTGATGCTGAAGGGTTGTCGACCTAGGAGACATGGAGGCATAAGTTGTCGCCCCACTTACGTAGCCCTTGATAAGAAACGTCTAGGTCGCGCTTAAACGATGTCTCGCAGGCGTTCCAGGGCCTGGAAAACAGCTGGGCACACCAGGTAGTTGGCGCCTATGTTGTCCAGGTTGTCCGCCGCATCTGAAGCGAGCGACTGCGGGTAATCGCGGCAGCTGTCGGGACGGTCCTCGTAGATGGTGCAGAGATTCCTCTTCAGGAAGGGGCAGGGGCGGCGGCTAAGGCATACATCGCCTCCCTCGTAATCGCTCAAGTATCTTTCCCTGAAGTCCGTGATTTTCATACCCAGGCGGCCGGCGAGGCGCTCGATATCTCCATCCTGCAGTATCACGTAGGCCTCCCTGCAGCAGCGGGCGCAACGCGTGCAGTCGAGCTCGGCCATGGCCTTATTGAGGGCCCTTTTCAGCCTGCGGTCCAGCCTTCCCGAGGAGAGGTCCCTTTTCTTCAACCATTCGATAAAAGCGTCCACCTCTTCCTCGTTGGCCGCCGCCAGCCGTCTCATCCTCCTGATCTCCGCGTCCATCCATCGCCCTCCCGGAGTGGCCAGGTCCGTGCCCGGACTATATCCCATATAATTCCATATCCATCCCTTCTGATGCCTGAACCACTAAAGCATATTTCCTCCTTCCCCGCGCGGTCAACCGGTTCGGTTGATGCCACGACGAGCACCATGAAAATCGCCTCGCTCAAGACCGCCTCGTTTCCGCTCCCGCGTCTTATATTTAATGACCCCCGCTGTGACCTCATCCTTTAAGGAGAGTGAGAATCACCTTGTTTCTCCGCCTGCATGTGCCGGTTGTAAATGGGGGAATAGAAGGAATTCGTTTGGCAGTGCTGACGATGGCCTTGTTTCTCCGCCTGCATGTGCCGGTCCTGGAAAACGGGGAGGCTACGCGAGCTCTCCAGGCCGGCAAGACATCTGTTGAGAGATTGTGGGATTGCCGCGTTGTACGGCAACCGATCCAAAGACTCGATGATATACCTCTCTTCAGGGGAAGCATGCGGCATGAGGAAGCCTGCCTGATATCGCGCAAGACGGCTGAGAGACAAGACCCGCCAGCTGCTATGCGATATAATCGGGCTGGTTGTCCACGCGTAAGTCGGAGGTCTCGAGTCCGGGAGGGGGTAAAAGCGTGAAGGTACTGGTCACCGGCGCGGCCGGCTTCATCGGTCGCCACATCTCGCGCAGGCTCCTTGAGCGCGGGGACGAGGTACGCGGGTTGCTGATGCCGGGCGAGGATGACCGCGGCCTGGAGGCAGCGGGAATGGAGGTTTTCCGTGGCGACCTCACGCAACCCGCGAGCATAGCGGGGTTAGCGGACGGCTGTGACAAGGTCATCCACTGCGCCAACCGCACCATCGACTGGGGCACGCGCAGGCAGTTCTATTCCATCGGCGTGGACGGGACGCGCAACCTGATTGAGGAATGCGCCGCCAAGGTGGAGCGCTTTGTCTACCTCAGCTCGGTGGCCGCTTACGGCCTCGGCGTGCATATGAGGGACTTCGACGAATATATCCCCCTGGTCAAGACGGGCATCCCTTACGGCGACGCCAAGGCGGAGGCGGAGCAGATAGTGGGCTCATACGGCGCCAAAGGGGCCTTCGAGACCACGGTCATACGGCCCGCCAACGTCACCGGTCCGGGTAGCGTGTGGGTGAGGGAGGTCCTCGAAGTCATGCATAAAGGTCCCTTTCCCCTCATAGACGGCGGGCGGTGGAGCGCCAGCCTGGTTTACGTGGAGAACCTGGTGGACGGGATCCTGGCGGCCATGGACGCGGATGCGGCGCGGGGGAGGACATACAACCTGCGCGACGATTACCGCGTCACCTGGAGGGAGTACCTCGAGTGGCTGGGCGGGTTGGTGGGGAAAAGACCCAGGGGCTCGCTTCCCTTCGGCCTGGCCTGGAGGCTGGGTTGGGTGGTACAGGCCGCTTTTCTGCCCCTGGGAGTGCGCCCTCCCATCACCGCCCAGGCGGTGGGGATAATGGGCCGCGACCTGGATATCAGCAACCGCAGAGCCAAGGAGGAACTGGGGTGGAGAACCCGGGTCCCTTGGGAGAAGGCCAAAGCGGAAATAGAGGCCTGGGTTCGCGAGGAGTACAGGCCGCCGCGGTGAAGGGCAGGATGCGAGGATCGCGCAACGATAACGATAGCGCCGTCTTCGGCACGACTACGTCCCGCTGCCCCCGCAAACCCCGTTCCTCCGATCCGGGCACGGATGAAAGCGGCGTTTCGGATATGATGGGGAAACCGGCGTGAAAAGGGAGGTCTGATCATGGCCGAGGTGCACGGAGGACATATCGTAGCGGAGTATCTCAAGAAGGTCGAGGGGATCGACACCATCTTCGCCCTGTCAGGCGGACATATCGCGCCCATCTTCGACGGCTGCCTGGATCACGGCGTGCGCATCATAGACGTCCGCCACGAGCAGGCGGCGGTGATGATGGCGCATTCCTGGTCCATTTTTTCCGGCAAGCCCGGGGTGTGCCTGGTCACCGCCGGGCCGGGGTTCACCAACTCGCTGACCGGCGTGGTCAACGCCTATCTTGAGAACATGCCCGTGGTGGTGCTGAGCGGCATGGTGCCTCTCCGAGACCTCGACAAGGGGGCACTCCAGGATATGGACCAGCAGGGGATGATAAAGCCGGTGGTGAAGTGGGCCGCGAGATGCCACCAGGTGGAACGCATTCCGGAATATCTCGAGATGGCCTTTCGCATCGCCGTTTCCGGGCGGCCAGGGCCCGTATTCCTGGAGTTCGCCACCGAATCCCTCTACCTCACCATGGAGGGATCCGAGGTTAAGTATCCGGAGAGGGGGGCGCGAAAGTACCCCGTGCTCCCGGAGGAGGCGGCCCTGGCCCAGGCCCTGGAGCTTATCAACGCCGCGGAAAGGCCCCTCTTCATCGGGGGCAGCGGCATCGCCCACAGCCGCTGCGCCGAGGAGGTGAGGGCGCTGGTGGAGAAGGCGGGCATCCCCACCCTCATCTTCGATAACGGCCGCGGAGCCATACCCGACGAGCATCCCCTGTCCCTGTGGGGTGGCGGGCTCATGGGCATGCTGGCGGCCACCTCCATGGCCGACGTGGTCCTGGCCGTGGGAATACGGTTCAACTGGGTCCTCAACTACGGCGATACCCTGGCCAACGCCAAGGTCATCCGCGTGGATATCGACCCCGCCGAGGTCGACCGCAACCGCAGGGCCGACGTGGCTCTGGTGGGCGACGCCGGGGCGGTGCTAAGGCGCCTCAACCGCGGCGTCGAGGAGAAGGACCGCTCCGGGTGGTTACAGACCCTCAAGGACACCTTCGCCACCCTGACGGAGGGGGAGCGTCTGGCCAGGGAGACGCCCGCGGATCCCATACACCCCTTCCGTCTCATGCAACACGTCAGGGAGGCCACCGGCGACGACGCCATATTCGTCATCGATGGCGGAGACACGGTTTATTTCGGGCTCATGGGCCTGAGGGCCACGGAGATGTCCGGGGTCATCGGCAGCGGGACCCTTTTCGGGTGCCTGGGCACCGGCGTACCCTTCGCCATCGGGGCCAAGGCCGCCCGGCCGGACAAAAGGGTGGTGCTGGTGACCGGCGACGGGTCCTTCGGCCTCAACGCCATGGAGATGGAGACCTCGTGTCGTCATGGCCTGCCCATCGTGGTGGTGATCTGTAACGACCAGGCCTGGGGGATGGTCAAACACCACCAGGAGCTGTGCTACGAGGAGTGCAGGGTCTGCGGGACGGAACTGGGCGTGGTGCATTACGAGAGGATCGCCGAGGCCCTGGGCGGACATGGCGAGTTCGTGGAGAAGGAGGCGGATATCCTGCCCGCCCTGCGCAGGGCCCTGGACAGCGGTGGGCCGGCGTGCGTCAACGTGCTCACCGACCCCAAGGTCACCAGCCCCGCCACCCTTATGTTCGCCGAGGGGTTCAAGTTCTGAGGCGCACAGCGCTCGGACGAAGGGATCCAGCCAGCGCGTAGCCGCAGGCTAGTTCCCCACGTGGGAGAGTCTTTCCGTGTCATAAGGGTGCCGGCAGGTCGGCGGTGGATGGTTCGCCGGGAAGGAACAAATGGTAAGCGTTGGCAACGGCTGTTTCCTTCGCGGGAGCTTCTTTGCCTGCCATAAGGGTGCCGGCAGGTCGGCGGTGGATGGTTAGCCGGGAAGGAATATTTGGTAATCGCTGGCAACTGACAAGGTGTTTCTCGAGCCATTGCGCAACCAAGGCTACGGACGCGTTTTTCGCTCGTCTTTATAAAGCTTGGTGCGCGGTTGCCTTCTGGCAAATCGTTTCGGCGACCTCTCGCCTCTCAGGCGAGGGGGGCGGTGAAATAAAAGGCGGCGCCCTCGCCGGGGCTGGACTCCACCCACACCCGCCCGCCCCAGGCGGTTACAGCCCGCTTAACGGTGGAAAGACCTATGCCCAGCCCCGGGGAGCCTGATACGGAGTAATGGCGGAAGGGCTCAAAGATCTTGCTCTGTAGTTCCTTAGGGATACCGATGCCGTTGTCCCGCACGCAGAACACCGCCGTGTTGTCATGCGCTTCCGCCTCTATGCTCACGCGTGGGTCGTCGCACTCGCCCATATGCTTGATGGCGTTTATGATGAGATTGAATAAGACCTGGCGCAGCTTCACGGCGTCCACGCGGACCACGGGGAGTTCGTCTGCGGTTTCGACGCGTACGCGACGCCTCTCGTGGAGATCCCCGAGGTCCATGAGTACCTCCATGAGCACTTCCTCGGCGTCGGCGCGACACTCCTCCAGTATGGTGTGCCCGGCCTGGGCATATTGCAACAGCGAGGTGATGAGTTCACTCATGCGCTGCGCGCCACGCGCTATGGCCTCCAGGCATTCTCTCTCCGCCTCCGGCCTTCCCTCGGCGTCCGCCTCCAGGGCGGCCTTGGCATAGCCTTCCACGATGGCCACGGGGGTGAGCAGGTCGTGGGATATGGTGTGGGCGAAGGCCTCCAGTTCCTCATTGCGCTCCTGGAGCTCCCTTTCTATACGCTTGCGCTCGCTGATGTCGCGGATAAAGGCCACCACGCTTTTAGGCTCGCCCTGCGCGTCCCTGATCACGGCCGCGTTGAGCTCCGCGATATAGTTGGTCCCGTCCTTTCGCACTCCTGTTAGCTCCACGTTGCGCACCGCTCCCTCGCGAAGCACCCTGCGCCATGTCTCGAGCGCCTTCTGGTGGTCGCTAGGGTCGATGAATATAAACGTGTTGTTCCCAAGCACCTCAGCCTCGTTATCGTAGCCGTTCATGCTCAGGGCGTAGGGAGAGACATACACTACCTTTCCCTGCATGTCAGATATGGTCACCGCGTCCGGAGAGGTCAGCACCAGCGTCCTGTACATCTCCTCTGATTCCTTGAGCTCCGCCTCGGCCCGTACGCGGTCGGTGATATCCCGGGAGGTGATGACCATGCCCCGCACGAAAGGGTTGTCGAACATGCTTGTGCCCACGGATTCGTAATGCCTCCAGGAGCCGTCCTTGTGCCGGAAGCGGTAAACCGCGGGCTCGGTGGGCTCCCCGCTCTCGACGCCACGCGTGAAGATCTCGAGGATCCTATCGCGGTCCTCGGGGTGAATCATATCGAAGCCGTTAATGCCCAGGAGCTCGTCCTGCTCGTATCCCAGCAATGGGGTGATGGAGGGGCTGCTGTAGGTTATCCTTCCC
>JACVJG010000212.1 GCA_015711875.1 Candidatus Solincola jinzensis
CTCAAGGGTTATCCCGAATGACAAAAACTACTTGTGGTAAGGAAAATCGCTCGTTTATAAAGGAGAGGGAGGGGCGGCAGCACCATTCATACAACACCCCGTGGTCATGTTCACCGCACGCGCCCAGGCGCGACCCCCTAGGCACGGCCCGTCGCATTTGTGACCGTGACCGTCAGGTACTGTTGCTTTCCAAGACCACAGGAGGGGAGCATGGAGGAGAGGCTTTGGCACAAGTCGTACGCACCGGGGGTTCCCTGGAGCGTGGACTACGAGAGGATGACCGTCTCCGAGGGGCTGGCGCGTTCCGCTCGCGACTTCCCGGACAAGACCGCCCTAAATTACATGGGGGCGAGGATCTCCTACCGCAAGCTGGACGAGCTGGTCAATCGCTTCGCCCGCGCCCTCAAGGACCTCGGCATAGGCAAGGGGGACAAGGTGGCCACCATCATGCCCAACATCCCCCAGATGATCGTCGCCAACATGGCCGCCTTCCGTATCGGCGCGGTGGTGGTGCTCAACAACCCCCTCTACACCGAGCGCGAGCTGCAATACCAGCTCGACGACTCCGACGCCCGCATCGCTGTTACCCTCACCCTGCTGGTGCCGCGCATCGAGAAGATCATGCCCGAGACCAAAGTGGAGAAGGTCATCGGCTGCCAGATCAACACCCATCTCTCCTTCCCCAAGAAGCAGCTCTTCCCCTATGTGCGCAAGGCCATGTACAGGAAGATCGAGCCCACGGAAAAGGTATTGCGCTACGAGGACCTCATAAAAAAGTACCCCGGCGACCCGATGGAGGACCAGGGGGAGTGGGAGGAGCTCTCCACCATCATCTACACCGGCGGCACCACCGGCAAGAGCAAGGGGGTCATGCTCAGCCACAAGAACATCAGCGTCAACGTGCAGCAGTTCGCGGCCTGGTTCCCGGACCTGGAGCGTGGCAAGTACTCGCTGGTGGGGACCTTCCCCGTCTTCCACGCCGCCGGCTTCACCGCCTGCCAGAACTTCTTCTGCTGGCAGGCCTGGGAGCACTGCATGATCCCCCGCCCGGAGCCCAAGGCGGTGATCGAGATCCTCAAGCGCGACAAGCCGGACTTCCTGCCCGGCGTGCCCACCATCTTCGTGGGCCTGCTGGCGGAGCCGGAGTTCCGGAACATGGACCTATCCTTCATCAAGGGCTTCTTCTCCGGCGCCGCGCCCCTGGCGGCCGACACCATCCGCGACCTCAAGGAGCTCACCGGCGCCACCATCCTCGAGGTCTACGGGCAGACAGAGACCGCGCCCGTGGCCACCGTCACCCCCTGGGGAGGCCAGATCAAGCCCGGCACGGTGGGCATACCCGTGCCCGACACGGACATCAGGATCGTCGACCTGGAGACGGGCGAAAGGGAGCTGCCCCAGGGCGAGGTGGGAGAGATCATCATCTCCGGCCCACAGTGTATGATGGGCTATTATAAAAAGCCGGAGGAGACCGCCCAGGCGCTGCGGGACGGCTGGGTGTACACCGGCGATATCGGCTTCTTCGACGAGGACGGGTACCTCTCGGTAGTGGACCGCAAGAAGGACATGGTCATAGCCGGCGGATACAACATCTACCCGGTGGAGATCGACAACGTGCTCTTCGACCACCCCAAGATACTGGAGGCCTGCGCGGTGGGCGTGCCGGACCCTTACCGCGGGGAGACCATCAAGGCCTTCATCGTGGTCAAGGAAGGGGAATCCCTGAGCGAGGAGGAGGTCATCGCCTACTGCAAGGAGAACCTCGCCCCCTACAAGGTCCCCACCCAGATCGAGTTCGTGGAGGAGCTTCCCAAGAGCGTGGTGGGCAAGATCCTGCGCCGCGAGCTGCGCGACCGCGAGCTGAAGAAACAGCAGGGCGGCTGATGGCCGCGACCGGGGCGGCGGAAGATCGCCTGAAGCGTGACGGGTAAGGCACTCTGTCGCGTGTCTTGTAGCAAAGACTTAAAACGGAAGGTCACTGGTCGCCACCATGAGCGCGGCGAAAGACGGCCGCGCTATGTGATGGACAGAGCACATCCCCGCGAGCCGCGCGACCGCGGGCTCAAAAAACAGCAGAGCGGCTGAGCGCCGCGGCCGAGGCGGTGAGAGATCACCCGAACAGTGACGTATGAGGCGCCCTGTCGCATGTTGTGCGGCAAGGAGCTTAGTAACGGAGGGCCGCTGGTCGTCACGATAAGCGGCGAAAGACGCTCGCGTTCCGCGAAGGACAGGGCACACCACCGCGAGCCGCGCGACCGCGGGCTTAATCCGGAAAACCGAGTATACGCTTGAGGTGATTCTCACCCTAAAGTTAACCGCGAGCCCGTGAGTCCAATCCATAAAAAGCAAGGCGGTTTTGGGCCGGGTAAACGGTCCCTTTTCCAGGGGCGTTCTACGCGCCTGCCTGCCCGCGTGGCCATGTTTCCCAAGCCATCCCCGGCGCGCCGGCCTGCGTTTACAAAGCCTTTTCACAGGGGGATAATCAAAGCAGGGGTAACTTTTTCCGCAAGGGCTATGGTTGAAAATGGAAAAAGACGAGGGTCAAAGCGTGGGAGTTTCGGCAAACATCGCCGCGGGCCGAAAGGTCGCCTGGAAATGGATCGCCGCATACATGGCCGTGGCGGCGGTTTTAGCCGCCGCCGGCACCGCTTTTTCCCTCTACCTCAGGAATGACGTGAGGCGGCGGGCCCATGAAGAGCTCAACGCCGTGGCCGACCTCAAGGTGGAGCAGGTCGAGCGCTGGCTCAAGGAGCGCCTGGCCGACGCCAGAACCGCCACGGAAAGCCCCTTTTTCACGCAGACCGCGGTTAGCTTCCTATCCGTGCCCGAGGACCCCGCTCTCAAGGCGGAGCTGCTCTCCTGGATGCAGTCGCGTATGGAAAATTATGCCTACAGCGCGGCCTTTCTGCTTGATACGGCGGGAAACCTCGCGCTCTCTCTCAACCCCCGCGGTGACCCTCTAGGGGATTACGCCCGCGGCTTCGCCCTCGAGTGCATGGCGAAGGGCGCCACGCGCGCCTCGGACCTTCACCGCGGCGGGGGAAACGGGGAAATCCACATGGATCTTGTCGCTCCGGTGGTGGCGACCGCGGGCGGGCCGCCTGTGGGAGCGTTGGTCCTGCGCATCGACCCTCGCGATTTCCTCTACCCCTATATACAGTCCTGGCCTACCCCCAGCGAGACGGCGGAAACCCTGCTGGTGCGGCAGGAGGGTGAGGAAGTGCTCTATCTCAACGAACTGCGCCACCTCTCCGGGACAGCACTGGTATTGAGGTACCCGCTGAACGCGGACGACCTCCCCGAGGCGAGGGCGGCGCGCGGGGAGCGGGTGGTCATGGAGGGAGTCGACTACCGCGGCGTAAAAGTGCTCGCGGCCACGCGCTCCGTGCAGGGCACGGAATGGCACCTGGTGGCCAAAGTGGACGCCTCGGAGGTCTATTCGCCCATGGCGCTCCGCGTGGCGCTGGTGATAGCGCTCACCGTGGTGCTGGTCCTCGCCCTGGGCACGGGCTTGGCCCTGGCCTGGACACGGCGGCAATCCCAGCTCCTCGAGCGCCAGTACGAGCTGGAAGCGGAGCGCGACGCACTTTCGCGACACTATGAATACCTCACCTGCTACGCCAACGACATCATCATCCTCATCGACAATGACTGGAATATAGTGGAAGCCAACCAGCGCGCGGAGCAGGCCTACGGGTACTCCCGCGAGGAGCTCATAGGCATGCCGGTGGCGAACCTGCGCTCCCCGCGTGAGCGCCACAAGCTGGAGGAGGCCATACGCGGCCTGGACCTCTCCAACGGCACCATGGTCGAGACCGAGCACATGCGCAGTGACGGCACCGTATTTCCGGTGGAGATCAGCGCGCGAGTCATCGAGGTGGAGGGAAAACGCTACTACCAGGGCATCGTGCGCGACGTCAGCGAGCGCAAACGCATGGAGGCGGATCTGCGCGCCTCCGAGGAGATGTACCGCCTGCTCTTTCAGCGCACCCCTATCGGGGTGTTCCATTATGACCGATCCCTGATCCTCACCGACTGCAACGAGCGCTTCGTGGAGATCCTGCAGTCCACCCGCGACCGCCTGGTGGGCCTGGACATGAACGAGCTGCGCGACCCCAGCGTGCTGCCAGCCATACGCGCCGCCCTGGCGGGCATTGAGGGCCTCTACGAAGGCCCTTATAACGCCACCACCAGCGAGGCCCATGTTTTCGTCTCCTTGCGCACCACTCCCCTGCGGGACTCCACGGGCGCCGTCATCGGGGGCGTGGGCATCGTGGAGGACATCACCGAGCGCAAACGCATGGAGGCGGATCTGCGCGCCTCCGAGGAGCGTTACCGGCAGTTGTTCCAGAGCTCCCCCGTGGGCGTGTTCCAGGTCAACCGCGCCTTGTTGCTCACCGACTGCAACCAGCGATTCGAGGAGATCATTAAAAGGCCGCGCGAGAGCATCATCGGAATGGACCTGCACGGCCTCCGGGACAAGGCTATCCTCCCGGCCATCCAGGAAGCCCTGGAGGGGAGGCGCGGCAGGTACGAAGGCCCTTACACCTCCACCACCAGCGGCCGAGAACTATGGATCTCCCTGCACACCGCTCCACTCTTGGACGCCGCCGGCGAGGTAGCGGGCGTCATCGCCACCCTGGAGGACATCAGCGAGCGCCACGCCCTGCAGGAGCGCCTGGCGGAGCGGGAGGTCTTTCTGCGGCGGCTCACCGACAACATGCTGGACCTCATAAGCCAGATCGACGTGAACGGGAACTTCGTCTACTTGAGCCCTTCCAACGAAAGGGTGCTGGGCTACCGCGAGGAGGAGCTCCTGGGCACCAACGTCTTGGAGCTGGTGCACCCCGACGACCTCCCGGCGGTGTCGGAGGCATACGCGAGATCGAACCGGGAGCTCACCCCGGGGACGGCGGAGTTCCGGGCCAGAAGAGCCGACGGCTCCTACGTTTGGGTGGAGTCAGTGGGCAACCCCCTCTTCGACGAGGCCGGCGAGCTCATCGGGGCCATCTTCGTCACCCGCGACATCAGCGACCGCAAGCGCGCCGAGGAAAAACTCCAAGACAGCGAGGCCAGGTTCCGCGAGCTCTTCGAGAACATGGCGAGCGGGGTGGTCATATACGAGGCCAGGGACAACGGCGATGACTTCCTCATCACCGCATTCAACCGGGCGGCGGAACGCATCGAGGGCGTGGAGCGCGAGGAGATCTTGGGTAGAAGCGTTCTCGAGGTTTTTCCCGGGGTCAAGGAAATGGGCCTTTTGGAGGTCTTCCGGAGGGTCTGGAGGACCGGCATCCCGGAATCCCTCCCGGCCGCCCTCTACAAGGATGAACGCACGGAGGGATGGAGGGAAAACTACGTCTCCAGGCTGCCCTCGGGCGAGATCGTCGCCATCTACGAGGACGTTACGGAGCGCGTGCGTGCCCAGCGGAGGCTGGAGAGGCTCAACCGCTGCTTCCTGGAGCTGGGGACCGACCCGCTGAAGAACATCGCGCACATCGTGAACACCGGAAAGGAGATCCTGGAGGCCGACGGCGCGCACTACACGCGCTTCGCGCGGGGAAGATACCTGATCTACCACACCGCTAAGGGAGGAGTGGGATTCGAGCCCCTGGACGACGAGCAGCAGCTCGCCTGCATGGCCATGATCGCCGAGCAACGAGACCAACCCTTATGCGTAGAGGATATACGAGAATTCGGTTACGACCTTTTCATACCGGAGGTAGCGGAGAAAGGTCTCTTGTCGTACCTGGGATACCCCGTGCGCTCCCACGGCAGGACCCTGGGCACGCTCGGCTTTTTCCGACATGAGAGGGCTGGTTTCGGGGTGGAGGAAAAGGACCTCGCCGGCCTGCTGGCGCGGGCGGTGGCCGTGGAGGAGGAGCGCCTGGCCCACGAGGAGGAGCTACGCG
>JACVJG010000213.1 GCA_015711875.1 Candidatus Solincola jinzensis
TGCGGTGCATCTTCTCGTCGCTCACCGTCACCAGCAGGGGCACGATGAAGGCGTCGGGGAACTGCTGCGGCGCTATGAAGCCCGGCACGATATGCGCCCCCTCGATGATGATATGCGTTCCCTCCTTCAGGGCGCGGTTGATGATCGCCCTGACGCCCACCAGCACCGACAGGCTCTGCTCCCGGAACCCCGCCACCACCGGGTCGACGTGGGGTGGGAGGGGATGGATGAGGGCGGTATCGGCGTCGAAGGAGGAGGTATGGATGGTGGGCATGAGCTCGCGGGAAAAGAAAGCGCGCATGACCTCGCGGATGGCGTCGGTGGAGACTATGCGCACGATGCTCAACCTGGTCGCGAGCATGGTCGCTATGGTAGATTTTCCCACACCGGTGGAGCCGCCGATCAGTATGACCAGCGGCTTGTTCAGGCTGCTGAAGGAGATATAGCGCCAGTAGTTGACGGCATAGTGCTCCCCCACCCGCTCGTTGAGGAAACTGTAGATCAGCTTGCGCAGCTCAGCCGTCTGGATCTCCAGCCTGCCCTCTCGGATGAGATGCTCCTCAATATCCGAGGCCACGGTGTAAGCCCTGCCCGGGGATAGACCGGAGGCCATGATGGCGTTTGCGGTCAACCCTTTGGAAAAGGGGACCCTGTGGTGCTCCTCGTCCAGGATGGTTATGCGGTCTTTCCTTTTTTTCTCTTCCTCTAACGGCATGATCTCTCCATGGCCTTATCCCATATGGCCTCGAAAAACTCCTCCAGGTCCGTTTTCCGCCCTTGAGGCTCCGGCACGTTGTGGAAAAAGACCAACTCCTTGCCTCTGCTCCGCGCGTATTCCGCCACCACGTCAACCGCGGCGGCCTTGAGTTCGGTGAGCACCACCTCCGCGTCGTCCGCGCTCCTCAGATCGCACACCAGCCGGTCCCGCTGCGAGAGGCTGTAGCAGCTCCCCACCACTTCGCAACCTTCCCTTTCCCGCAGGTGCCCCTCCAGGAGTTCCTTCGCCTCAACGGGCGCGGTCGCAACCAGAAAAACCTTCCGGCCGCGGATGGGTTTCAAGGGATGAGGCCTGAAAATCGTGCTTAGGACAACGACATCGCCACTTATCCACTTTATCCTTTCGCGGAGTTCCTGGATTTTTCGGGAAGGCGCGAAAGGCTCTTCGGCCATTGTAATGATAACACCGTCGGAAATCAAGAGTCGATAGGCGCCCAGGTATCCCAGCGCCTCATCCAATCCCTGCGCCGCGCTGATGACCAGCAAGGCGGCGTCGGTGCGAACCGGCGGGACGCTGGAACCGCTTCCTTCCACGATCACCACGCGCGCCGGAAGCCCGTTCGTAACCGCAGCGGCCTCGACGCAGTTGGTGACGAAGGGCTCCCCCGCCATGCCGCCCCCGCAACGCCGTGACCCTACCGTCGTCACCCCGGATATCAAGGCGTCCTCGTAATGGTCTGAGGCGGCGTGCAGCCCTTTTTCCAGTTCGCCCCGGAGATAGTCCTCGTCCACCGCCTTCTCCTCCACCACATAGGGGCGAGGGGGTCCTCCTCTGCCCATGGCCACCACCACTGGCTCCCGTCCCGTGCGCGCCAGGTAACGAGCCATCTCCGCGGAGACCGCGGTCTTCCCACACCGCTTGCCGGTGCCGATGACGGCGCAGGACGGCTTGGCGAGAACGCGCTCGCGGCGCGGTGGCCTGAACTCGAAATCAGCGCCCCGGTAGGTGGCGCCGTGGGCTAGCGCCGTAGCGGCCATCCTCATGCGCTGAGCCGGCCCGAGCACGGGGAGGTCGCTCAGGTCCACGATCACGTCAGGCGCAAGATCGTCAAGGGTCTTGCCGAATTCTCTCTCCGCGTCCTCTGGAGCCACCAGGGGGCACCCTTGCAGTGACATCTCCGTGACGTCCCGCAGCTTCTCCGCCCCACCCAGGAAATACAAGGCCACCGGTTCCAGTTTCTCCCTGGCCGCCAGCTCGCGCACCGCGTCTCGCACGGTGTCGGGATGGTGCTCGCCGTCCACCAGGAACAAAGCCCGTTTCCTCTCCGTCATCCGCCGTCTCCCTACTCCGAGAAGAAGAAAAGCCTGAAAACAAAGGGATGCCGCTCTGCGTCTTTTTTCCTCTGGCTTTCACGTCCACGCCCCGCGGCGAGGGCTTGCTCGGACACGGGCTGACCTGTGCCCCTCATTTCCATCGTCGGGGGCGCGGCATGCTTCAGAAATCTGAGCCGATGATCTCCCGTACCACCCCGGAGAGCTCTTTCTGGGTGTCGTTTACCCCCGCTCCGAACTGGGCTATCACGTCCCGCCCCCCGAAGGGATATTTGCGGAAGACCCTCACCAGGTCCTCCCTTATCTCGATCAAGTTGTAGCAGGGCTTGGTGTTGCCTCGCAGGCGCAGCGAGGATATGGTTCCCGCGTTCACCACGTAGAGATCCTCGAGTTTCCATACATAGGGAACGTGCTTATGCCCGGTGAGGACCAGATCAACGCCGGCGTATACCAGCAACTCCAGGACGTCGCCGGCGTCGAAGACGATGTTCCTCTCCCTCCCCGTCCCCGGCACGGGCAGGAGGTGGTGGTGCAGCGCGAAAACCTTGAACCCCTCCACGCCGTGAAAATATTCCACTATCCTCGCGTATTTCTCTCTCCCTATCTGCCCCGAGTCCAGATCCGGCTCGCTGGAATCGACTCCCATGATATAGACCCCTGCCCACTCCAGGTTCTGGAAAAGGGGTCCGAAGAGCTCCTGGAAGTGCAGGTATCCCACGTTGCGCGAATCGTGGTTGCCCGGGATGATCATCACCCGCTCGCATTCCAGCCCGTCTAGGTAGGACTTCGCCGTGAGGTATTCCTGACGGAAGCCCTCGTTGGTCAGGTCGCCGGTGACCACCACGATATCCGGTTGGAGCTCATTGAGTTCTAGTATGCATCGGTTCATGAGGTTGGCCACGAAGTGATAGGAGCCGATGTGGAAATCCGAGATGTGGGCTATCACCACCGGCGACTTGGTGACGGGAAATATCCTCGCAGGCATAGTTATCACAGCTCCGTCCGCGTCCTTCGCCATCGCTGCATGGAAGCCTTCCGATACGGGGAGGACCTTCGCAATCCGGCCTCTACTCTCAATATATCACATCGTGGAAGAGCCCCGTATCCCTCCGGCCTTTTCAAGGAACATGTCCATTAATTTCCATCCTTCGCAGGCGTGAAACGAGCCCTCCGCCACCGCCCTCTCATCGAACGCCCTGCACCCGTCTGGCGCCGCCTGCGGATAATAAATGGCGAAGGGCACGGGGTCGGCGACGTGTGTTCTCACCTCCAGGGGGGTAGGGTGGTCGGGGACGACCAGGAAAGCGAAATCCTCGCCCCAACGCACCGTCTCATCCAGCAGCGGCCCCAGGATGAGCTCGTCAATGCGCTCGAGGGCCCTTACCTTTTCCTCCCAGCTACCTTCGTGGCCCGCCTCATCCGGCGCCTCGACGTGAATGTACACCAGGTCAAGGCGGCGCAGGCACTCCCGCGCGTAAGCCGCCTTGGCGGAGTAATCCGTATCGTAGTATCCCGTCGCGCCGGGGACGTCCACCACCTCAAGGCCCGCCAGCTTTCCCAGCCCCTTGAGGAGATCGACCGCGGTGATAATGGCTCCCCGCAGGCCGTACTTCTGCGCGAAGGCGGGGAGTGAAGGGGTCCTTCCCTGCCCCCACGGCCAGATGAGATTGGCGGGAGGAAGTCCCTCTGCCACGCGCCGCCTGTTCACGGGATGCTCGGCGAGCAGGCGCCGAGAAAGACGCATGAGGGCATTGAGCCGGGGCGCGCCCGGGCCTTCAGGCAATATGCCTTCTATCTCGCTGCCTACCACGTCGTGGGGCGGGAAGCAGCGGTCCTCCAGATGCCTGAGGCCCTTGAGCACCAGAAGGTGCCGGTAGCCTACGCCAGGATAAAAGGCGGTGAACTCGTCGTCCAGGCGCTCCCGCAGGGTGAGGATGAGTTCCCTCGCCTCCGCGGTGGTTATGTGGCCGGCGCTGTAATCGGCGAGTCGCCCGCCCCTCTCGGTCACCAGGTTGCAGCGGAACGCCACCTGCTCGGGTCCCAGTTCGATGCCCATGCTCGCCGCCTCCAGGGGTCCCCTGCCGCTGTAATATTCTCGCGGGTCGTAGCCCATGAGAGAGTAGTTGGCCACGTCGCTCCCCGCCGGCATGCCCTCCGGCACCGTCACCGCCGTGCCGCATATCCCCTCCCGAGCCAGGAAATCCATGTTGGGAACGCGAGCGGCCTGCAGCGGGGTCGCGCCTCCATGCCCCCGCAGCGGACGGTCCGCCGCGCCGTCAGGCACCAGCACCACGTACTTCAAATCCCACGCCCCCTTTCTGCCTGCCCTTACAAGCCCAGTATCTCCAGTATCTCCTCCTTGCGCGCCGGCACCGCCTTGGGCTCGCGCACGCATTCCACCGCCAGGCCGGGGTCCTTGAGCCCGTGTCCGGTGAGCACGCAAACCACCGTGGAGCCATCCGGTATCTCCCCGCGGGCGTGGGCCTTGTACAAGCCGGCCACCGAGGCCGCCGAGGCCGGCTCCACGAAAACGCCTTCGCGGTCCGCCAGGAGACGGTAGGCGTCCAGTATCTCCTGGTCGGAGACCATGTCGATACGGCCCTGCGATTCCCGCGCCGCCGCTACCGCGCGCTCCCAGCTCGCGGGGTTTCCGATCCTTATCGCCGTGGCCACGGTGCGCGGCTTCTCCACCACCTGTCCCCTGACGATTGGGGCGGCGCCTTCCGCCTGCCATCCCATCATGCGCGGCAGGTCCGAGATGCGGCCGGCCTCATGGTACTCGCGGTACCCTTTCCAATAGGCGGTGATATTGCCTGCGTTTCCAACTGGTATGAAATGGTAATCTGGCGCACGTCCCAGCGCGTCGCAGATCTCAAATGCGCCTGTCTTCTGCCCCTCGATACGATGAGGGTTGAGGGAGTTCACCAGCACCACCGGGTATTCCTCGCTTATCTCTCTCACCAGTTTCAGAGCCTGATCGAAGTTCCCTTCCACCGCGATCACCGTCGCGCCGTGGATAAGGGCCTGGGCAAGTTTTCCCAGGGCGATGGCCCCCTCCGGGATGAGCACCGCGCACCCTATGCCCGCGCGCGCAGCATAGGCCGCGGCCGACGCGCTGGTGTTGCCGGTGGAGGCGCAGATCACCGTCTTCGCCCCCTCCTCCAGGGCCTTGCTCACCGCCACGGTCATGCCACGGTCCTTGAAAGAGCCGGTGGGGTTGAGGCCCTCGCATTTCAAGAGCACCTTCAAACCCAACTGGCCGCTTATGTAACCGGCTTCCACCAGGGGGGTGTTCCCCTCTCGCAGGGTGACCACCGGCGTGTCGTCCCCGACAGGAAGAAAATCCCTATAGGCGTCTATTATCCCCTTCCACTCGCCAAGCAATTCCTACCTCCTCTCGACGCGCCACGTCGCCCGCCATGTCGCTCTGCTAAAAACGCCGCCGCGCCAGGGAAATCCTGGTCTCGCGCTGCTCACGCTCCCACCCCTTATCGCCAGCGCGGCGAAGTCACGATCCGTTTGTGGTCAGGAAAGTCGCTCACACGCCCATCTCGCCCTGTCCATGAGCGGGGTTTTTCCTTCCCTTGAGGGCATCCTTTTCCCGCCCCCTCTCCCGCCGCCTCCCCTGGCGAGTCTGCCGCTTTCTTTTTCTTTGCCTTATCCCAGTTCCTGGTCCTCCACCCGGATGACGCTGGCGATGCGGTTGACCGCCCCCAATTCCTCAAGACCCTTCACGGTCAGGCGTATGCTACGCTCCGACACCTCGTGGGTGATGAGCACTATGCGCGCCTCGCTGCCCGTGCCGTGCTGGATCACCGATTTTATACT
>JACVJG010000214.1 GCA_015711875.1 Candidatus Solincola jinzensis
GAAAGAGCCGCGTGAGGGAGGTAACGGTTGTTCGATGAGATTCTCAGGGGCCAGAACCATAGCGATGAGGCCCGGGGAAAATTCAAGATCCTGGTGGTGGATGATGACCCCAATATCCGGGAGCTCATAGTGGGCACCCTGAGCGAGGACAGGTTCGTGCCCATAGAGGCCAAAGACGGCAAGGAGGCGCTGCGCATCTGCGAGACGGAGCGTCCGGATATCATCGTCCTGGACGTGATGATGCCTGACCTGGACGGCCTTGAGGTGTGCCTGCGACTGCGCGGGGAGGCTCTCACCAGCCACATCCCCATCATCATGCTCACCGCCAAGGGTATGCTGGAGGACAAGATAAGGGGCATGGAGACGGGCGCTGACGACTACCTCACCAAGCCCTTCGACCCTCTAGAGCTGGAGGCGAGGATAAACATGCACCTCCGGCGTTCATTACGCGACGGCGAGGCCAGTCCCCTGACCGGACTGCCCGGCAATAGGGCTATCGAGGAGAACATCGAGGCCCGTATCCGCTCTGGGGATAAGTTCGCGGTGTGCTACGTGGACCTCGACGACTTCAAGGCTTACAACGATCGCTACGGCTTTCACGCCGGCAGTGAGGTCATCAAGCTCACCTCACGCGTCATCCTGGAGGCGGTGGGCAAGCACGGAAGCGAGGGGGATTTCGTGGGGCACATAGGCGGCGACGATTTCATAATCGTCACCGTTTTTGAACGGGCTATCCTGATAGCGGAGGAGATCATTCGCCTTTTCGACGCCGGTATCACGGAGCATTACGACCCCGAGGACGTAGCGAGAGGTTTTATCGTGAGCACAGACAGACAGGGCAAAGTGAACAGGTTCCCCATTATGAGCATAAGCGTGGCCATAGTACATAACACTCACCGCCATCTGGACCATCCCGGAAAAGTGGCCCAGATAGCCGCGGAATTGAAAAAGTACGCAAAGACCATGCCCGGCAGCAACTACGTTATGGATCGCAGGCGCAGGGATTGATGTCTAGGAAGGTATCCAGAGGGTTGAAGGTGGCGGCTGAGACGGCAGGTGGTCGTGACAGGGCCACCACGGAACTCGCCAGCGTAAGGCTGCTCCTCAGCTCCACCCGCTTTATCGCCTCTCTTTTCTGGTTGACCATCGCCGTGGCAACCCTGGTTTTCGTTTTTCCTTATTCCCAACGCACCGGGTCACCGGTGTTCTACGCCTTCATCGTTCTCTCTATCCTCGTTTATATCGCCCACCGCTTTTTCCCGTTTGAAGGATATCATCCGGTCGCTTTCTTTCTCCTTCAAACCGCGACCGACGCCCTTATAGCGGTGATGGTATATCTGAGTGGGGGCAAGGCAAGCGGCCTCTCCCTACTCTTCCTGGTGGTGATCATTTTCTCGTCCGCCTATTTCGAGCTCCTGGAAACCATGCTCATGACCGCGGTTACATGCGCCTTCTTTTTCGCCCCCCTTTGCTATGAGGCGGTAGACGGCGAGGCGCTGAAGGGAATGGCCATGGCCGTTCCCGTTTACTTTATCATCGCCCTCTGCGGCTCTTTCGTAATAAACAAGTCACGCGAGCAGGAAAGGGAAAAGCAGGCCTTGTCACATCTCTACGACCAGGCGGACCTGAAGCGAAGGGAGCTCTCCTCCCTTTACGCCGCCTCCTTGAAATTCGCTTCCACGCTTGACAGCAAGCAGCTCCTGGAGGTGCTGATGGACAACGCGGGGAACCTGGTCCCTTGTGACGCCATGGCGGTTTCACTCTATGACCAGGAGGGCGCGCTCAAGGTGAAGGAGGCCAGAGGCCTGAGGCCCGGCAGCGTGGAGATTTTAGAGGAGAAAGATGGCAACCCTATCATGCTCTCGGCTTCCGCGGTGCTGCCTGTGAGCCTGGGTGAAAAAAGCGACGACCCCGTTTTCCAGCCTTTCCTCGAGCGCATCGCTTTTGATTCCATGATCGCCGTGCCCCTATTCGCGAGTTCCAGCGTTATCGGGGTCTTGAGCTGTTACGCGGGAAAGGCGGAGGCCTTCGATGACGATGCTGCACGCATCCTCCTGACCCTCTCCAGCGAGGCGGCCCTGGCGCTGGAAAAGGCTAGCCTCTACCGCACCACGCTCGAGGATAAACGAAAGATAGAGGCGATAATAAACAGCCTTACCGATGGGATCATGGTGCTGGACCGAGATGGCAGGCTGATGCTGGCGAACCCCTTCGTGGCGCGTCTACTGGATATCCAGGAGGGGGACAAGGGCAGGGAGCTGGACGAGATACTGCAGCGGGTCGAGGGACGGGTGGATTTCGGAGAGATGTCCTATCAGCGCGCCATGGCCGATGTTCTAGACCAGGGCTTGACGGTAAAGGGCGAGATCTCCGTACTGAGCGAACCTCCCATAATATTCCAGGTACTCTGGGTGCCCCTCCTTGACGAGCGAGGGAAGCCTAGCGGCGCCATCGTGCTCCTGCACGACGTGACCGATTTCGTGGAGCTCGACCGCATGAAATCGGATTTTATATCCATCGTCTCCCATGAGCTGAAGACGCCGTTGACCTCGATAAAGGGCTTCGTGCGCCTGCTGTCCGCAGGAAGGGTCGGGCCGGTGAACGAAAAACAGCTGCATTACCTGGAGATAGTAGACCAGCAGACGGAAGCGCTCACTCAGCTCATCAACGATCTCCTTGACCTTTCCAGGATAGAGTCGGGGATCATCGAGGTGAAGGAGGAGCCGGTGTCGATGCGCGATGTGGTGCGCGAGGTCGTCCAGGGGCTGGAGAACATGGCGCGGGAAAAGGCGGTGGGCCTCAAGGAGGATCTTCCTGATGACATGCCGCTGGTAAGAGGAGACGCCTACCGTCTCATGCAGGTGTTCACCAATATCGTTCACAACGCCATCAAGTTCACACCCCCGGGCGGAGAAGTGCGTATCGGGGGCTTTTGGGATACGGAACGTTGTGCGGTAACGGTCGCGGACAACGGTATGGGCATCCCCGCACAGGATCTGGAGAGGATCTTCGATAAGTTCTACCAGGTCGATTCCTCGAGCACGCGGCAGCAGAGCGGAACCGGGCTGGGTCTTTGTATCAGCCGTCAGCTGGTAACGGCACACAAGGGTGAGATAACGGTGGAGAGCGAGATAGGCAAGGGATCCACCTTCACCGTCTTTCTGCCGTTGTTCTCGCGCAGGAGGCCAGGAGAGGAAGAAAGGGACAGGGATGAGGATGGGAGGGCGAGAGCGGCCGTGGGGCGAGAAAGACCGCTCGCGTAAACAGGCTGATGACAAGACCGCCGAATGACAATCGAGGGATTGCCCGCCCGGCGGCTTTACTTTATACTTCATCCCGGAAAAGAGAATACCGACAAGAAGAGGCGGAACCGCTTCTCACCCCGCGGCGTGGAGCTGGCGGGGTTACGGGGCCGGGGGCCCACGGATAGCGAGAGGTACCGCTATCCTTTTTGATTTAAGAAGGAGGGATGCCAGATAGAAAAGCACGTGCGCGTCAATGAGGGGATCAGGGCCAGGGAGGTACGGCTGGTAGGGCCGGACGGCAATCAGATAGGCATCAAGCCCATAGAGGAGGCCCTGAGGCTTGCCGAGGAAATGGACCTCGATCTGGTAGAGGTCGCGCCCCAAGCCCAGCCCCCGGTCTGCAAGATCATGGACTACGGAAAATACCGTTATGAGCAGACGGTGAAGATGAAGGAGGCGCGCAAGAAGCAGAGTGTGGTGGTCTACAAGGAGATGAAGATGCGTCCCAAGATCGACCGCCACGACTACGAGATCAAGCGCAGACATATCGAGAGATTCCTGAAGGCGGGCAACAAGGTCAAAGTGACCATCATGTTCAGAGGGAGGGAGATGAGCCACACCGACCTAGGCATGAGCCTTCTGGAACAACTGGCGGAGGAGCTCTCTGAACTCGGCACCGTCGAGTCGCCTCCCAAGCTCGACGGGCGTAACATGCAGATGATATTGGCGCCCTTGAGCGCCACGAAGAAGGACGGAGGAAGGAATGCCAAAGCAGAAGACTCACCGGGGAGCGGCGAAGCGCTTCGAGGTGACGGGAAAGGGAAAGATCAGGAGGAGAAAGGGTTACGGTAGCCACCTCCTGACCAAGAAAAGCGCTCGACGCAAGCGCGGCTACCGTTTGAAGAACGAGGTATCGCCCCATGACCTCACGGACGTGAAAAAGATGCTCGGAAAGGGTTAGTAAAAAGGCGATCGTCGCCTTTGTATGGAAACCTGTACCAACAGGGAAAGGATTGATCGAAGGTGTCCAGGACAAGACATTCCGTGGCGAGAAAGAAGAGGAAAAAGAAGATCCTTCGCATGGCCAAGGGATACCGGGGGGCGCGCAGCAGGACCTTTCGCAGCGCCAACGAGCAGGTGATGCACTCCCTTCAATATGCTTACCGCGACCGCCGCACGCGTAAAAGGGATTTCCGTAAGCTTTGGATAGCTCGTATCAATGCTGCTGCCAGGCAGAACGGAATTTCTTATAGCCGTTTCATCAGGGGCTTGAAAATCGCGGGGATAGAGGTCAACCGCAAGATCCTTGCTGACATGGCGGTCAACGACCCCTCCTCCTTCGCCGAGTTGGCGAGAAAGGCTAAAGAAAACCTGGAGAGGGAGCCTGAGGTGAAGGAGGCGAGTGCCTGATGGGGTTCGCCGCACAGGGTTGATAGAGAGCCCGCGCAACGAGCGCATCAGGCGCTATCGCCGACTGCTCAAAAGGAATTTCCGCCACCGCGAGAGGAAATTCCTGGTAGAGGGCATCAAGGGCGTATGCGAAGCCATAAACCACCCCTTGAAGCCGGAGTGCATCATCTGCGATGAGAGGGGCATCAAGGCTCTCGACGCTTATGCGGACATCATCGAGCGTCGTGACATCCCATGCTTCCTGACGCTGACGTCGGTCATGACCACTCTCAGCTCGGCGGTAACGCCCCCGGGAGTGATGGCCGTGATGCCCATGATGGATATCGGACTGGCCTCCCTGCTGGAGGCCGGACCCACGACCCTGGTGATAGCCGACCGCGTAAGGGATCCCGGGAACCTGGGAGCCATGGTGCGGGTGGCGGATGCGGCGGGGGCTGGAGGGATGGTGGTCTGCTCGCAGAGCGCTGACCTCTATAACCCCAAAACAGTGCGCAGCACCGCGGGCTCCATATTCCACCTTCCGTTTTGCATCGGGCTCGAATTGCGCGATGCCGCGTACACCCTGAAGAAAAACGGCTTTTCCATAGTGGCGGCTAACCCACATGCGGGCAGCGAACATTGGGAATTCGCTTGGCCAGAGAGGACGGCCTTGGTGCTGGGCAATGAGGCATGGGGTATTCCCATCGAGGACAAGGAAGTGGTGGACGATATGGTAAGGGTGCCGATATTCGGAAGGGCGGAGTCGCTGAACGTCGCCTCCGCAGCTGCGGTGCTGCTCTATGAGATAGAGCGCAAGAGGCGGGGATAGGGATGAAAAGGCGGCTGAAGGATCGCGGGAGGTAAGGATGGCCGCAGATGACACAAAGAAACCGGATCAATACGATCCGGAGATCGAGACCCTGCGCGCGGAAGCGCAGGCCGCGCTCTCCAAGGCGGGGTGCCTGGCGGAACTCGAGGAGGCCAGGGTGGCTTATCTGGGGCGCAAGGGCAAGATAACCGCCTTGCTGCAAGGCATCAAAGGCCTGCCTCCGGAGGAAAGGCGCAGGGTCGGGATGTTGGCAAACCGCCTTAAGGAATGGCTGGAGCGGGCACTGGGCGAGCGCGAGGATGAACTGAGGCGCATCGAGCTCGACCTCCAGTTGCGCGGCGAACGCTTGGATGTGACCCTACCCGGCCGCCATGTCGCCTTAGGTTCCCGTCATCTTATTTCCGC
>JACVJG010000215.1 GCA_015711875.1 Candidatus Solincola jinzensis
ATGCGAGCCGATGCCTCCCAGGCGGCATCAAGTCCAGCCCTATACGTGTATATATCTTTCATGCACCATCCTCCGTTTCCTTTATCTGCCTTAACGCTTTCGCTCCTCCGTTACGCTCTTCCCTGCCACCATTCAATACGATGCCTGTTAAACGCCATTAAGGGCATTGTTAAATATCTGTTAAGGCGTGGCCGCCCGAAAAACAGGGAAACAAGTCATGGTAACGGCCGCCGGTTTGAAGGGCGGGCGTTACATGTGCTCCAGCATCGTGAGGCGGTTGGCTTCGCGGTCCATACCTTTCCTGTGTCGTCACGGCATGCAAGCGCCGTTAGCGGTCGCTCAAGGGGGCGGCAAGAAGCGTAAAGCGAGGAAGCAGCCGGCGTTTCCACAGCGCGTACTTGTCGCTCTTGGGGTATATTATGACTACGGCACGGTGGAAGACTCATAGCGGGAGGCCTGACGGGAGGTGAAGAGGGGATGGGAAAGAGATTTGTGGACCTGAGCATAACCATAGAAGACGGCTTGCCGTCCGACCCCCCGGCCATGATCCCTAAGATAATGTATATCGATCATGAGGCGGGGGCGGCATCCATGGCGGAGTTCTTCCCGGGGATTGATCCCGCCAAGGACTTGCCAGAGGGGTTGGGATGGGCGGTGGAGATCGTCACCCTGGCCACCCATTCCGGCACCCACCTTGACGCTCCCTGGCATTATCATCCCACCATGGATAAGGGGAAGTCCGCCTACACCATTGAGGAGGTACCGCTGGAATGGTGCATGGGCCCGGGCGTGGTGCTGGATTTCCGTCACTTCCCGGACGGTTACCGCGTCATGGCCTCGGATATGGAGGAGGCCTTCGATAAGTTGGGCTACGAGCTCAAGGAGGGCGACATCGTCCTGGTGATGACGGGCGCGGACAAGTACTGGGGCAAGCCCGAGTACCTCCTGAAGGGCTGCGGCATGGGCCGGGAGGCCACGTTGTGGCTGTTGGAGCGCGGAGTCAAGGTGACCGGCACCGATGCCTGGTCATGGGACAGGCCCCTGCCACTTATCGCCAAGGAATTCGAGGAGACAAAGGATTCTTCCCTTATCTGGGAGGGGCATTTCGCGTCTATAGAGAAGGGCTACTGCCATATAGAGAAACTGACCAATCTCGACCAGTTGCCACCCTATGGCTTCACCTTCTTCTGCTTTCCTATCAAGATAAGGAAAGCCAGCGCGGGCTGGATCAGGGCGGTGGCGCTCCTGGATGACTGAAAACGGCCCATGCTTGTTCCTGTGGAAGGACGTTGCCCTGCCTCGGGTCATGTGGCATTATGCCGGAGGCCGCGCCTGCGTGACCGTGAGCATGTAAGTACTTAGACACGACCTTTTATTTAAAGACCAGGCGCGCGACCCTGTTCGACGACATATGGATGGGTATTTCTGGCAATAAGGCAGCCGGATCGTTCCCGCCCTCCATGGTGCCAGGGCGACTGCGGGGTAGCGCGACGCAAGAGGCAGTACACACGGGAGACGGGGTCACCCGCGAAGAACTGGGGGTTTGACGATGAGGGTCGATGAGATGGACGCGGAGCTTAAGGAGATACTCTCGAAGGTCGAAACCATACTCTCCTCAAACCCGGCGGCCATATACCTGCCCTGCTTTTACCGCTCGGCGCCGCCGCGCATCTTTATACGAGAAGACTCCGTGCAGGTGCTGGTAAAAGGAGAGAGAGTGCTGAACTACGAGGTCGAGCCCTATGACCTGGTGGAGGGGGGGTACATGGAAGTCGGCTCGGGGGCCTATCGCCTGGTGTACGAGTTCCTGCCGGGGAGGCGGTTCGAGCTGGAGCTGGAGGGGGACCTTCTCGAGAAGCGACTGCAGGGCGACGGGCTGGTGGCGGAGATAAAGGCGCTGCGGGAACGCCTGGGTTACTATGGCATCGTACCCTTGCTGGAGATGCGCTGCCTGGAGAAGGGGGGCAGCGCGGGAGTCCCCTTGCGGATAAAAAAGCTGGACCCGGGAATCGAGCCACCTTCCTATGCCCATGCGGGCGATGCCGGCCTGGATATCCGCAGCGCCGAGGACGTTACCATCCTTCCCGGCGAGCGCTCCCTGGTTTCGACGGGGTTCGCCATGGCCCTGCCCGAGGGATACGCCGCCTTCGTGCAACCTCGCAGCGGGCTGGCGGCGCGTGAGGGGATAAGCATCGTCAACACGCCTGGACTTATCGACTGCCATTACCGAGGCGAGGTCAAGGTCATTCTCATCAACCACGGAAAGGAGCCCTTCAGGGTGCGGCGCGGGGACCGCATCGCCCAGATGGTCATCCAGAGAGTGGAGGCGGCCCGGGTGGAGGTGGTGGAGGAACTAGAGGATACCCCGCGGGGAGAGGGAGGATTCGGCTCCACCGGCATCTAATACTCCTCAGAGGACCTCATACAGGCTTAATAAGCCATGAAGATGGATTTGTTATGTAGCCTGGCAGCAAATATAATGTCTTAAGAGCCGAGAGCAGATATCCGAGCCGGTAAAGACCATGAGGGGGGTGAACGCCTGCCGCTTGAATCCGCTCACTGTCCGCAGATCGCCGCGTGAGGCGATATTCATCCGGCGCTCAAGCCGGAGAAGGGGGGTGAGAGCGAGGATTGAAAAAGGCGCTTTATATACGCATCAGACAGCTTTCATTTGGAGGGTGGGAGAGCTTTTAGCAAGGAGGTCATGCATGAGAAAGGGAAAAACGGCGCTTATCCTGGTGTTTTTTCTGGCCCTTGCCGTTGGCTTGGCCATGATCTACGCCGGGTGCGGCGAGAAAAAAGAGGAGAAGGGAGGGGAGAAGAAGAAGGGCGGGGTATTCAAATACTGCCTGACAGCGGACCCGGTTTCCCTTGACCCGGCCCAGTTACAGGAGTCGCAGGGCATCGAGGTCGGCAAGCAGATCTTCGACGGCCTCATGGACAACGATCCCGAGACCATGGAGCTGGTGCCGGCCATGGCGGAGTCCTACGAGGTAAATGACGACGCCACCGTCTTCACCTTCAAGCTGAAGAAGGGCGTGAAGTTCCACAACGGGCGCGAGTGCACGGCGGAGGACTTCGTGTATTCCTGGAACCGGGTGTGCGACCCGGCAACCGCCAGCGAGGTCTCCTACCATATGTCCCCCATCAAGGGATACGAAGAGGTGACAGGCGGGACCGCCAAGACCCTGGAGGGGGTCAAAGCCATAGATGACTATACCCTTGAGGTCACCCTCTCCTATCCCTACGCCGACTTCGTGTACCACACGGCGCACCCCGTCTTCTCGCCCATCCCCAAGGAGGTGGTGGAGGAATACGGGAGCGAGAACTTCAGTGAGCACCCCGTGGGCACCGGCCCCTTCGTGTTCAAGGAGTGGGTACACGAGCAGCAGATAACGGTGGACAAGAACCCTGATTACTACGGGAACGAGCCCTATCTGGACGGCGTGGTCTTCAAGATCTACCAGGACGACGAGACCGCTTACCAGGACTTCAAGGCCGGATCCCTAGACGACGCTCAGATCCCCCAGGGCCAGTTCAAGGCGGCTGAGCAGGAGTATGGCGATCGAGCCATCTTCAAGGCCATGCTGGGCATTTACTACTACGGTTTCAACATGAACACGGCGCCCTGGAAGGACAGCAAGGATCTCCGCCAGGCCTTCAACTGGGCAGTGGACCGCCAGACCCTGTGCGACGTGGTCATGGAGGGCCAGCGCATACCCGCCACGGGGATCGTGCCGCCCGGCATACCCGGCTACCAGTCCAACGCCATGGAGTACAAGTACGATCCCGAGAAGGCGAAGGAGCTGTTGGAGAAGGCGGGGTTCCCGGGAGGCCAGGGGCTCCCCCAGCTCACCCTGGGCTACAACACCGGCGTGGGCCACGACACCATCGCCCAGTTCATCCAGGGTAACCTCAAGGACATCGGGGTCAACTTCAACATCGAGGGTTACGAGTGGGGTACCTATCTGGACCTCATCCAGGGCGAGCAGATCACCTTCTTCCGTCTGGGCTGGCTGGCCGACTACCCCATCATGGACAACTTCCTCTACCCGCTCTTCTACTCGGAGAACGCGGGCGTGGACAACATGAGCCAGTACAAGAACGAGGAAGTGGACAGGCTCCTGCTCGAGGCGCGCAGCACCATCGATGAAAAGGAGAGGATCGAGCTCTACCGCGAGGCGGAGCGCAAGATCCTCGAGGACGCGCCCATCATGCCACTGATGTTCTACAAGACCTCGCGGGTGTACAGCGATAAGGTCGGGGGGTACATGCGCACGGCCGACGACCTGACTCCCCTGGAGCTGGTCTACTTCAAGGAATAGAGCGGCGACATCACAGACATGAAGGGGGCTTGCGGGGCATCCTTGCGAGCCCCCTTTCACGTGTGCTAATTTTATCGAAGTCCTCGAAAAGTGGCGAAGAGGTCGAAGGTTTAGATGCTCGTATTCATACTGCGCAGGCTCTACCAGACCCTTATCGTGGTTCTGGGAGTCGTGGTCCTCATCTCCTTTCTGCTGTCCATCATCCCCGGTGACGTAGCGCGTATGCGCGCCCCCAAGGGGTCGTCGGAGGAGGTGCTGGAGAATATACGCAGGAAGTTCTATCTCGACAAACCCTTCCTCACGCGACTGGGAATATATATCAGGAACATCCTAAAGCTGGACCTGGGCGAATCCTTCACCTACAAGCGCTCGGTCTGGTCCATCATACGCGAAAGCCTGCCATGGTCGGTGAAACTCGCGCTGGTGGCGGAGGTGATCATCATCATCTTCGGCATACTGGCGGGCGTGATATCCGCCGTCTCGCGCTATTCTTTCTGGGACGTGCTGGTGACCATCAGCACCTCGGTGCTGGTGGCCATGCCCATCTACTGGATTGGCAGGTTGATGCAGCTTTTCTTCGCGCAATGGCTGGGATGGTTTCCCAACTCCGGGGCCCCGCCTCCGGGTACTGGCTTCTGGAGCGGGTTGAGCTACTATGTCATGCCCGCCACCGCCCTGGCCGCGGTTTCCACCGCATACGTGGCGCGCCTTGCACGCTCCTCCATGCTGGAGGTGATGCGCCAGGATTACATCCAGACCGCCCGCGCCAAGGGCCTTTCCAACCGCAGGGTCACCTACAAGCACGCCTTGCGCAACGGCTTGATCCCCGTGGTCACCTATCTGGGGATAGATTTCGGGGTGCTCATCGGCGCCGCGGTGCTCACGGAGATGATCTTCAACTGGCCGGGCGTGGGGCACAAGCTATACTACGCGGTTATCCAGCGCGATCACACCATGGTGCTGGGCCTGGTGTTCGTGCTGGTGATCATCGTGGTGTTCATAAACCTGCTCGTCGATATCTCCTATGCCTTCCTCGACCCGCGCATCCGGCTGGGCGAGTCTCCGGAGGTGGCCTGATTGAGCGATCACCGGGAGCCCGATGAACTTATCCCCGGCAAGGAGCCGGACCTCGGCGTGGAGATCGAGGAGTTCGAGCTGGCCCTGGAGAAGCAGCGCGTGCACGGACGCACCGCCCTATGGGCGGATGTCTGGTACCGCCTGCGCCACAACAAGATGGCCATGGTGGGCCTGGTCATTATCGTGCTCCTGGTGCTGGTGGCCATCTTCGCTCCCTGGCTCGCGCCCCAGGACCCGCTTTACAGCCCCCTCTACGACCAGAACACCACCGCGCAGGAAAAAGCGGAGTCCGTGAAGCAGCCGCCGTCCCGGCAACACTGGCTGGGCACCGACGATCTGGGACGGGATATACTCTCACGCCTCATCTACGGCAGCCGGGTCTCGGTGGAGGTGGGCATCGTGGCCGTGCTCATCAGCCTGGTCATCGGGCTATTCTTCGGGGCGCTGGCGGGCTATTTCGGGGG
>JACVJG010000216.1 GCA_015711875.1 Candidatus Solincola jinzensis
AGGCTTTTGCTCGCGGCTTTTTCACCCGGTCTCACCGCTCCGATATGGCCTCTATTCCGTTGCCGCCCCATTGCCGTCCCCATCCGTTCTTGCCTCGACTTGCTTCACCTCGCCGCGAACCCTGCCACGGTGCAGGCGTATGTCGAGGCCGTCACCGACAGCCACCGCCGAGCTGTCTATAAGCGGCTTTTTCTCTCCCTCCCTGGTGACAATGGCATAGCCGCGCGCAAGCACCGCCAAGGGGCTGAGGGCGTCGAGACGGGAGCCGACGAGACGCAGCTTTCCCTCCTCGCGGGAGAGCGCGTCCACCACCGCCGACCTCAGCTCGCGCGCGCGCAGGACGGGCTCCGCCTGTCGCCAGCGCAGCCACACCTTAAGGGAGGAGATGAGCTTTCGCGATCCCTCCTCGATCCTCGAGGGAATGGCGCGATATTCGCGTGGGAAGCGAGCCAGGGAAAGGGCTGCCGCCTCCAGAGCGCGATCCCTCCTCTCCAGGGACAAGCGCCCCCTGGACACCAACTCCGCTTCCGCCTCCGCCAACCTCTGCGCGGCCTGGTTGACCAGTATAGCCGGGTCGGAGAAAGGGCGCCTCGCCAGTAGGGAGCCCAGGCGCCGCTCAAGTCGGTGCAGACCGTGCCTGAGCCCTGAGGCCATGGCCAGCTCCCTCTGCCTTAGCAGGCTGATCACCTCTTCCCGGGACGGCACCACCGCCTCCGCCGCCCCAGTGGGCGTGCTAGCCCGAAAGTCGGCCGCCAGATCGCTCAGGGTGATGTCCGGCTCGTGTCCCACCCCCGTCACCACGGGTATGGCAGAGGCCCTGATGGCCCGCGCCACCTCCTCGCTGTTGAAAGGCCTTAGATCCTCGAGCGAGCCTCCGCCCCGAGCCAGGATCAGCACCTCCGCGGCCCGAGCGCGGTTGAAGAGGTCGATGGCGGACACGATGTCTCCCACCGCCTCATCGCCCTGCACCCTGACCCCCCGGATGAGAAGCCTGGTGCCCGGAAAACGCCGCGTAAGGTTGATGACCACGTCGCGAACCGCCGCGCCCTCGAGGGATGTGATCAGCCCCACCGTATCCGGATAGGCCGGCAGGGGCCTTTTCAGGGTCTCGTCGAAAAGCCCCTCCGCGGCGAGCTTGCGCATGAGAAGAAGGAACTCCCGGCGCAGCTTTCCCTCGCCCGACTCCCTGGCCTCGAGGACGTTGAGGCGGAACTGGCCACGGCGCACGTAGATCCCCAGCCTCCCCCTGGCCAGCAGCGTCATCCCTTCGCGCAGCTCGCAGTCCATCCTCGCCAGGGCATCGCGGAAGATGATACAGGAAAGGGAAGCATCCTCGTCGGAGAGGCTGAAAAAAGTGTAGTTAGGATAGGGGCGCAGGTTGGACACCTCGCCCTCCACCCAAAGCACCAGTCCCTGGAGGAGGCCGTCCGCCAGACGGTTTACCTCTCCCACGGTGTATACGCGCTCTTCCTCGCCTATGCCCATGATAGGGACATTATAGACTCTTTTAGCGCCACTTCCTCTTTCTGAGCGCTCATATGAACCGGCCCCGGTTTGCGGTGATAGGCAAGGCCTTGACGCCATCCTCCCACGTGCGCCGTAGAGGCGGATTGTCGATAAGGTATCCGGTTTTGGAGAGGGATTTTACCCGCGTGCGCCCGGGGAAGCGGTTTGTCGGTACTCCCCCGCGTCACCCGTCGCATCCTCCCTTGCCCACTCATGGAAGCGAGAGAAAGGCGGTTGGGTCCAGAGGTGGCTCGAGCCCCCAAGCCATCCCGGAAAAGGGCGGGAAGGAAAATATTATGGAAGGTTGAAATACATGATATAGAGTGTGAGAAGGCCAGGTAAAACTACATATTGTGTTTACGACCCGCGGCAGAGTGTCGTGGGCTTGCGATAAAGGGGGGTTCGGCTTGGAGATACTGGCCTTGCTCCTGTTGGGTTTGATAGCCATGCTGGCCATCGTCCCCCCCATCATCCGGGGCAGGATCGAGGAGTCGCCCCTGGCAACCACCCAGAGCTTCCAGCGCAGCATGGAGGAGATCGCACATTCCATCGAGTCCGGGAGCAGACGCTCCGCGCGAGAATATCGAAATGAGGCCGCCGGGGGCTACCGCGGCTACCCCGCCAGCGCAGCACACCCACGCTCCATGAGCCCGATCACCAGTCATCGGCGCAGGGCGAGCGCGGCTGCCAGGAGGAACAGGGTCATCGCCATGCTCACCTTTCTTGCCTTCACATGGGGCGTGGTAACCCTCTTCAGCGGCAAAACGTGGTGTCTTGCCCTATTCGCATCGTTCTCGGTACTGTTGATCGTGTTCTGGCTGCTGACCATCCTCGTCCCCTACATGACCTCCCCCGCCCGTCCCGCCCGCCGCGAAAGCGCCGCGGTGCGGCACCCCTCGCGCCACCAGGACCGTGAGGCGGTGTAGCGGCCATCACACTACGGCTCACAGGCTCCCAGCCCGAGTTATTGGTCCATAAGGCATCGACGCCGCGACGATTCGTCCTAAGAAGCCCTTAAAGCCTTTAACCAATAACGCTATGTACCGAAGCCCCGTACGCCCGTTTCCTGAGCGAAACCAACAGGACGGCGTGGCCAAGCGAGAACCGCCGAGGGCCTCTCCATGCAACGCAAGTCATCAGTGATAGACGACCGGCTTTCACGGCAAAGCAACTTTGATGATGCGACCATGCACGGGATGACAAAGCGCCGTTCCGCGCGACTCGCCCGCCATCATCCCAGGACGCCGATCTTCCACAGCAGGGCCACCAGGACGACGTGGCCCAGGAAAAAGGCGGCAATCGAACGGAAAGACTTACCTCCATATTGGGGACGGAAATAGAAAAAGAACATGGAGACCGCGAAACCGACCACCGCGATGGCCAAGAATACCGGAAGGACTGCGGGGACGCGCACGCCGCCGGAACGCAAGTGGGATATATAGTAGGCGCATATTATGGCCACTGTCGCAGTACTTCCGATGACGAGCATCTGGGGCCAGCTTGGCATGTTGTCCTTCAAATCACTCACCTCCTGTGTGTTTTCTCCCCCACGTCCTGGGAGCTTTTGTTATGACCGGCGCCTACCCGGCGCTAAATCCTTTCTCCTCCATCCGAGCAGGACCGATACCGCCATTTCCACTGCCCCGGGAAAGAATCGATTTTCTAATAGTTTACTTATCCTGAAACGCGATTGTCCCTGTTAAATACCTCCGTTCCCTCTCACCCCGGGAAGGTGGACATCCAGATCCCACATGCTCTCGGCTCCTCGGCTCCTCCTTCTCAACAGATGGTCCAGCAGGCGCGAAGAGCCCTCCTTAAAACCTTTGGTCAACGATTTCCCGAGCAAAGCCTTGAGAAAGTCACTCTTCAGGCTCAGCCTGCCCCCACTGGCGCGAGAGATAACCCCCGCCAACCCCTGTCCGTTTCCAGCCAGGTTTATGGCGCCGGCCAAAGCCCCGCCCCCGAAACAGAGGAGCGACTCCACGATGGAGGGGATGCCTCCAGTGGCCATGCGCACCACCACGTCGCCCAGGAAACCGGCAAAGCCGCACATGCAAACGTAGGCCAGCTTTTGCCCAAGCTGCGCCGCGGCCTCCCCCATATAGGCCGCAGCCGTAGCCAGCGCCTCTCCCGATAAGAACGAGCCCCCCGAGGACAGGAAGCCCGCCGCAAGCGCCTGCGCCGCGCCCGACGAAGCAAAGCCGGTGGTGACCAGCTTGCCCACCCCCCCGGTGAGCCCGCCGATGAAAAAGGAGGCCAGGACGCCCAGGGGAGAGATGCCCGTGCCCGTGGCCAGGCAGAACGAAGAATAGACTATGGCATCGGCGAAGCCGTGGGCCATGAAGGCTTTGCCGAATCCCAGTATGCCCAACTGCGCCCAGCCACTGCCGATGAACGGGGCGAGATAGGACGCTATCATGCAGGTCCCGGCGACGGCGACCCCCACGCTGAGCGAGCCCAGAAAACAGCCGCCGAAGGAGAAGGAATCGCCGGCGGCAAATGCGTAGTACACGGCATACCCCATCGCCGCCACGCTGCCCGCCACCGCTGCCGTGATCGTGGCCGCCAGGGAAAGGCCGATGAGCGCGGCGATGCCCACCACTGCCAGGCAGATGAGAGCCGCCGCCGCTATTCCCGCGAGAACGGCCTGCACAAAGCGGTTGGAGAGCACGGCTCTCATAACCTCCGCCACGCCCCTGCAAGCGGGTACCAGCCAAGGCTCTACACAGGAACGGTAGAAGGCTTTGAAGGCGCGCCCCAGGGGACCGGCTACCCTGCAGGCCAGTCTCCAAGCCGCCACTCCAACCTTCACCACCACGTCCCATGCGGCTCTGAAGGCCCTGCCTATAACCCTTCCCGCAGCGGAAAAACCTCTTCCCAGCCATTCGAAATAACCTCCCGCCCCGTGGCGTCGCATGAAGGTTTCCAGGGCCTCCACGTCTTCCCAGGGCCCGAGGAAGAGGCATTGCGAGGGATCCAGCATGCGACCTTCTAAAAAAGGCAGTGGGTCTACAGCCATGCCATTCACGAACAGCCCGAAATGCAAGTGGGGTGACTGGCTGGAGGGGTCACACGAGCCGTCGCTTGTCCCCAGTACCTGCCCCGGCGCCATCCTCTGCCCCCTGCGCACCAGCACGGAGCCGAGGGAGACATAGGTGGTCTTTATGCCCGGGCCGTGGGCCACGCTCACGCAAAGCCCCACTGGGGTGCCGCCGGCGAAGGTCACCGTGCCCGGAGCGGCCGACCTGACGTCACTGCCTCGCGGCAGGGCTATATCTATACCGGCATGCCCGCCCGAACCGTAGCGGCCGCTGGCGGGCTGGAAGGGCCTGGTAACCTCCCCTCTCGCCGGCCACTTAAAGGAGGGAGCCTCCTCCCCGGCCGCGGCGGCCGGGGAGAGCGGCGTTTGGAAGGAGAATAAGAGGATGGCAAGAAGGGTGACGATGAGGAGGGTAAGGGCGGATGCCCGGCTTATGAAGGGTGCCTTGCCGCCCCGCGGGCCGCCTGAGCGACCGGTATCGGGTCCGGTGGCAGCGCCGCGCCGCTCCCGCGAGTTCTCTGTTGCGGACGGGGCCATGCGCGAAATAACGCCGCTCTCCGTCCCTTCGGGGCGGTTCTCCTTCCGTGCGGAAAACAATCAACATACCTCCAGCTTTATCGAGGTGTATGAGCCGTATCACCCGCACACGATTTCTTCGGTGCAAACTGTAAACCCGCCGATTTCACCGCGGGTTCGTGAACATGCCCAAAGACGGCGAGCTCCGGGGGTAGACCATCTGCATACCGTGAAGAGATCTTCATCTGCTCAACAACTCCCATAAAATGCCATGGGTTAACGCTTGGAAAACTCAGTACACCTCAAGGGTGAGCGATGCCGACGAGCTGGAGCCCCTCGAGTCGAAGACCTCCAGGACCACCTGAAAACGGGCAGGTATCACCGCGGGATCGAAGACATGCTGCACGGCGATCCCTTCCAGCACTGTCCCATCCCCGCAATACCAAACATAACGGACGATATCTCCATCCGGATCGTAGGAGAGCCCCGCGTCCATGCTCACGCAGAGCGGGGCCGCGCCGCTGCGCGCCGACAGGGTGAGCACCGCGCGGGGGGGCGAGGGCGGTGACGGCGTTTCGCCCGGCTTCTGCGAGGTGCGCGGGGTGGGAATCGCGGAAACGGGTTCCTCGCCCGCAGAAACGGTTTGCGGCGGGGATGCCTCCTGTCCGGAGGTCACCGTCGCCGGGGAAGCGGCCTCCCCGGCGGGAGCGGACTCGCTCCCGGTTCCGTCCGCGTCGCTTCCCC
>JACVJG010000217.1 GCA_015711875.1 Candidatus Solincola jinzensis
ACGCTGGCCACCGTCCCCTCCAGGATCTTGAGCAGCGCCTGCTGCACCCCCTCGCCGGAGACGTCGCGGGTGATGGAGGGGTTCTCGGACTTGCGGGCGATCTTGTCCACCTCGTCGATGTAGATGATGCCCGTCTCCGCGCGCTTGACGTCGTAGTCAGCGGCCTGGATGAGCTTGAGGAGGATGTTCTCCACGTCCTCGCCCACGTAACCGGCCTCGGTGAGGGTAGTGGCGTCGGCGATGCAGAAGGGCACGTTGAGCACCCTGGCCAGGGTCTGGGCGAGCAGGGTCTTGCCGCATCCCGTGGGCCCGATGAGGATGATGTTGCTTTTCTGCAGCTCCACGTCGTCATCGGAATAGCTCCCCACCTGGATGCGCTTGTAGTGGTTATAGACGGCCACCGAGAGGATCTTCTTCGCCCTGTCCTGGCCGATGACGTAGTCGTTCAGGAAGTTGTAGATCTCGGAGGGCTTGGGCAGCTCCTCGAGGCGAAGCTCCGGGGTCTCGGAGAGCTCCTCCTCGATGATCTCGTTGCACAGGTCGATGCATTCGTCGCAGATATATACTCCGGGGCCCGCGATGAGCTTCTTGACCTGCCGCTGGCTCTTGCCGCAGAAGGAACATTTGAGAAGATCGCCGCCCTCTCCGAACTTGGCCATCTATCGCTACCTCCGTCTATAATCCTCAGGCCTTCACCTGAGCTTCAAGGCTCTAACCGTCGCCCCGGGCCCCGCTTCTCCCTTTTTCCGGCTCCACCGCGGAAGCCTCCGGGAACACCACCTCGTATCGTCCTTTTCGTCGCCTTCCTTTACCCTTATCGTTTCCGCTCTTCGTCTTCCTTATTTATATCGTCCTCCACGGGATTTATCTTTTGCGCCTTTCCTCCATGCGCCTTTACCCCGGAATGATACTGATACGCCATAGCCTCTTCACGTTCACGCATAACCTGCGCTTTCCCCGGCGTTGGTCGGTGTGGGCGGTTTTCCTAACCCATCAAGGCCGCTCCGGCGTATCCATCATCCGCCGATTTGTTTCCCGGCCCAAGAAGATGGCCTCCATGCATCCCGGCCGTTCTCCCCACAATCGAGAGGTCTGTTAGGGTCCCCGGCCTGCGCTCTCCCTGACCCGCTCCTTCCTCTCCGCCTCAGGTATTCCCTCGCCGGCGCGGATCGCTTAACCTTGCGCCTAGCGTCCACGCCTTTGCGGCGCGCTATACCCTCGGACTTCTTACTTTAACTTATCCTCCTCCTCTGCCTTGCGCTCGATGACCGCGTCGATCACCCCGTATTCCTTGGCCTCCTGCGCGCTCATGATGAAGTCGCGGTCGGTGTCCGCGCGGATGCGCTCCAGCGGCTGCCCGGTATGCTGGGAGAGTATGTTGTCCAGAAGGTCGCGCAGGCGCAGGAGCGCACGCGCGTGTATGTCTATATCCACAGCCTGGCCACTCGCGCCTCCGGCGGGCTGGTGGAGGAGGACCCGCGAATGGGGCAGGGCGAAGCGCTTCCCCGGCGCCCCCGCCGCCAGCAGCAACGCCGCCCCCGATGCCGCCTGGCCGATGCAGATGGTGGAGACGTCCGCCTTCACGTACTGCATGGTGTCGTAGATGGCCAGGGTGGAGGTGACGATGCCCCCCGGACTGTTGATATAAAGATGGATGTCCTTCTCCGGGTCCTCCGATTCCAGGTGCAGGAGCTGGGCCATCACCAGGTTGGCCACGTGGTCGTCGATCTCCGTGCCCAGGAAGATGATGCGGTCCTTGAGCAGACGCGAGTAGATGTCGAAGGACCTCTCGCCACGGTTGGTCTGTTCGATCACTATCGGTATCAGGCTGCTGGTCATCTCCATCATCCTTTTCCCGGCGCGTAACGCCGTCGTAGTCCGGCAATACCTATCATGCAATACCCACCATATAAGATTATACCCGCACGCGGAGTCGGTTCAGTATGATCCCTAAAGCTTTTATATGGCATGCCCGCCGAACCACGGATAGCGGCGGCGTGCGGGCCTCCGTCACACGCCAAGCCGCCCTGGCCACATCCTCCTTCCGGTCTCTCATGCCGTTGCCTGGGAGGAAGGGGGTCTTACTTAGCGGCACGATCTCGCCTGGGTTGCGCCCTCCTCCGCCTTACCCGTGTCGCGCATTGACTCTATGCTTCTTCCCCTGGCTGCGCCGGCTCTCCGCTTTCCTCCCCTCCACCGCCAGACTCTTCCCCCTCGGCGTCTGGCTCTTTTGCGCCGCTCTGGCCGGCGAACACGGCGTAGTCGCCGAGGAGCTTGAGCGCCTTCTCGCGTCGCACGCTCTCCCTCAGCTCTTCCAGGTCGCCCCTTTCCTCCACCACGCGGCGGAACTCCTCCGGCTTGACGGCGAACATCTCCGCGCGGCGGGTTATCTCCTCCTCCAGCTCCTGGTCGCTCACCTCTATACCCTCGGCACGGATGACCGCGTCCAGCACCAGCTCGTTGCGTATGAGCCTGCGGGCCTCCTCCTCGAACTCCTTCTCCATGCGCTGCTCGGTATAATCCACCGCCTTGAGGTAGCTGTCGAGGGCGATGCCGCGCGCCGCCAGCCGCGCCTCCAGCTCGTGGCGTCGCTGGTGAACGTAGTCATCCACCATTTTCTGGGGGATGTCCACCTCCAGCGCGTCCGCCAGCTTCTCCAGCGCCTGGCGTCGCACTGACTCTTTTGCCTGCTTCCGCTTGGTTTCCGAAAGCCTGGCGCGTATGTCCTCCCTCAGTTCGGCTATGGTGTCGAACTTGCTCGCCTCGCGGGCGAAATCGTCGTCGGCCTCCGGGAGCTTCTTGACCTTCACTTCCTTTACGATGACCTTGAACGAGGCGATCTTTCCCGCCAGCTCCTCCTCGGGGAAGTGGTCGGGCATCTTCACCTTTATATCGAGTATATCCCCCTTGCGCTTGCCCTTCAGCTCCTGGTTGAACTCCGGCCAGATGTTCTCGCTCCCGATCTCCAGCATGAAATCCTTCGCGGAGCCTCCCTCGAAGGGTTGGTTGTTCACCGTGCCCTCGAAATCTATGAGGGCGTAATCCCCCTCCGCCAGGGTCTTCCCCGACATCACCTCCAGTTGGGCGAAGCGCTCGCGCATGTTCCCGAGAACCCGCTCCACTTCTTCGTCGGTTACCTCCTCGTCGGGTTTTTCCACCTCCACGCCCTTGTAGGCGACCAGCTCGACCCTTGGCTTCACCTGCACCACCGCCTCGAATGCCAGGGGCTTGCCGTCCTCGATCTCTATCTCGTCCACGTCGATCTCTGGCTCGTCTATGGGCTCCAAGTCGAGCTGTCTGAGCGCCTCCACATAATACTCTGGTAGCTTGGACTGCTTTACCTCGTCGTATATGGGGTCCATTCCCAGGCGCGCCTGCAACACCCTGCGCGGCACCTTCCCCTTGCGGAACCCGGGGATGAAGACCTCCCGCGCGATGGCGCGAAAGGCCCCGTCTACGGCCCTGCTGATCTCCTCCGCCGGGACCTCTACCTTGACGCGCACCTTGTTCTTCTCGACTTCCTCCATCTCTGCTCTCACGGCCACCTTACGCGCTCCTTCCCGTCACCTTCCTGCACGTGAAACGCTCGTAAAAAATCCCACCCCCGTGCGGGTGCGGGAGTTCCTGGTGCGAGAGGGGGGATTCGAACCCCCACGGTTTTCACCACCGGATCCTAAGTCCGGCGCGTCTGCCGGTTCCGCCACTCTCGCACGCCTGCCTGCGTTTTGAGAACGTTAATTATGCTACTACACGCATCTGGGCATGGCAAACTGCTGTCAGGAGCTGCGGGAGTCGTAGATCGCCTGCTCAAACCCCGCTCAAACGCGGGGCACCGACACCGTTCGCCATGGGGTCGCAGGTCGCAAGCGCGCTTCCCGCCCGGCGGGCCTCCATCACTGCTCGTCTCCCGAACGCTTGTCCGGAAAGACGCTTGAGGTCCGTGGCTGCGCATGAAAACCCCTTGTCAAAACACCTGTGAGGCTCGGAACATCATCTTCCGGACGGCTTGCTTCGCCCATCGCGTTTGGATGCGGGTTTTCCACCGCGATATACGTGGTGACCAGGCGGCGAAAGATACCAGAGGCGACGTTTATCGCCTTACCCGCTGATGTTATAATTCACCTTGCGCATGCGCCTGTAGCTCAATTGGATAGAGCAGCGGACTTCTAATCCGCAGGTTGGAGGTTCGAGTCCTCCCAGGCGTGCCATAAGACCCTATGGTGGGGGTAGCTCAACTGGCAGAGCACCGGGTTGTGGCCCCGGAGGCCGCGGGTTCGAATCCCGTCCCTCACCCCAAGCATAAAGGCGGAGGCGAGGGCCTCCGCTATCTTTTTTCCCTGCGCCGTCCGCGCCTATGTCTCCAACCGGCTATTCCATGGTGCTGGCAAAGCAATTCACGGTGGATGGGCGTTAGACCATTTCCTGTCCCCGCCGCTTCACTTCCTTTTCCCGTCTGAGTGAGACCGTAGCGCGTTCTCCATGCTTTCAGCAAGATCAGATGGAAATTGCTCTCTGAATTGTGTAACGGCAGGCGATCGAGTGTCGTTCATCCTCTGAACGGAAGGCTTTTGATGGGTGGCTTTAACCCCCGTCCTAAAGCTATATGGTCAATCCTCGTCCCCTTCCTCGTCCTCAAGGAGGGCGCGCGCGGCGCGAAGCTCACGCGTCCTGCGGCGTAGATAGGGTGTCAGGGTGAAAATAAGGAAGGCGACCGCGAAAGAGGTGCCCAGAACCTTTCCCGCGTCGACTCCTTCTTCGAGCTTCCTCCCCCGCTCGATGACTTTGAGTGAGGTGGCGTGGATGTCGAAATCCCCACCGTGCTCGCGGCAGTTGGAATGGAAAACCCCTTTCACCTCCACCAGATCGCCTTTGCTCGCGTATCTTCCCAGCACCTCTATCTTTTCGGCCTCCCGGGCCGGGAGCCAGACCCCGATACCGCTGTTTCCGCCTCTCAACTCCCCGGCTTCGAGCCTTGCCGCCCTGCTGTAATGGTCGTCATTCACGGTTATCCAGGCGTGATCCCCCCGCCGCATCATGTCGCCCACCGCCTCTCCCCTGATGACTATCTCCATGCCGTCGTATTCCTGCCATCTTTCCAGGAGGTCGGCGGTGTTTACCTCCCCGGCTTCCCCCTCGGCCATGGCGGGAGAGTCCACGCATAGAGTGAAAAGGGCGACGCAGAGCGCCAGGGCCGCGAGCACGAGCGCCTTTTTCACCTCCGCCACCTCCACACCAGGTTCACGAAGTAGGCGAAGAGGACCACCACCGCCAGCACCTCCAGCCTTCCCGCCCACATCTCGAAAACATAAACCACTTTCAGCAGGTCCGGCATGGTATAGTTGGTGACCCCGGTGGTCAGCCCCACGTTACCGGCGGCGGAGACGGACTCGAAGGCAGATGCGGTGAGCCCATAGCCGTAGAAGAGTCCCACCACCGTCCCGAACAGATAGAGCAACAGATAGAGAACCGTGGTGAAGAGCGCTGCGCTCACCATGCGCTCCGTCATCACCATATCCCTGATATGGTGGAAGCGCTCCACGACCACCGCCGAGGCCGGCGAGAGCACCTGCTTGGCCCTGGCCTTGATCTCCTTGGACAATATGCCCACACGGATGGCCTTGATGGCGCCGGAGGTGGAGCACGCGCATCCCCCCAGCCCCATGGCCACGATGAGCCCGAACAGCGCCAGGTCCCCCCACCTCGCCCCCATCTGCTGGCCGTAAACGGTCATGAAACCGGTGCCGCTGTGGCCGGAGATGAGATGGTAAGCGCCTCGCCGCAGGTCCGACCC
>JACVJG010000218.1 GCA_015711875.1 Candidatus Solincola jinzensis
TCTCCGCCGCTGAGGACCTGGGAAAGCTGTCCGGCGGGAAGGCGGAGAGGGCCAGGCGCGAGGTGCGGCGTTTTCTGCTCGAACTGCGGAGCGGACCCCATGGAGAGGGGAAGCTCAAGGCCAAGGAGTGCGTGCATTGCGTTTGAGCGAGGGCGAAGGCCTGGAAGGCAAGGGCGGCGACCCCTGGTCGTTGGCCTGGGAACGAGCGGCATGGGGTCCGGTGGCCGTGGTGGACTGCCACGAGGAGATACCCTGCGATCCCTGCGAGGAGGCATGCGCCAAGGGGGCCATCAAGGTGGGAGAGGGCATATGCGCCCCGCCGCGCCTCAACCCAGGTCTTTGTGACGGCTGTGGTAGATGCGTGGCCCTTTGCCCGGGCATGGCGGTGTTCATACTGGATCGTTCCCGAGGGAATGGGCTCGCCCGGGTCACGGTTCCCTACGAGATGGGAGAGGGATTGCGGGAAGGGCAAGAGGTATGGGCGATGAACGGGGAGGGGGAAGCGCTCGGAAGGGTCAGGGTGGTCAAGGCGAGGACGCTGGGTGGCCGTACGGGGACGGCCTTGATAACGGTGGAGGTCGCGGAGGACTGGGCGCTAAAGGTGAGGGGCGTGAGAGACCGACTAATCTCTTTGGAGAAGCCGCAGGAGACACAAGAGGAGCCCCAGAAAAGCGGCTACCATCTCTGCAGGTGCGAGGAAGTCGCCTGCTCCGACGTGAGGGTAAAGGCGGTATGGTTCAGGTCCCTGCGTTCTCTGAGGCGTTATTCAAGGGCGGGGCTCGGCTTCTGCCAGGGAAGGTTCTGTCAGGACCTGCTGAGGGAGGAGCTGGCCCGGGCGCTGAGTGCCGAGGATGGCGAGGTGGGCGCCTTCAGGGTCCGCCCGCCGGTGAGGCCGGTTAAGCTGGGAAGATTAGGGGGAGAAGATGCCTGAGGTATTGAGCTCGGAAGTGGTGATCATAGGGGGCGGTGTGATCGGCGCCGCGACGGCCTATTACCTCTGCAAGGAGGGTGCCGAGGTCATGATGGTGGAGGAGGATGACCTCGCGAGCGGGGCTTCCGGCGCGTGCGACGGTTTCGTTTCCCTGCAGACCAAACAGCCCGGCGTGCACCTCGAGCTGGCGCGCGAGAGCGCGGCGCTCTTCTCCGCGCTGGCGGAGGAGCTGGATGACGACATAGAGTACAACCCGTGCGGGGGGATGATGCTGGCCACCACGCCCGAACAGCTCAAGGAGCTGAAGGCGAGGGCGAAAAAGATGAAGGCCGCGGGGTTGGAGGTGGAGATGCTCACCCCCGCGGATTTGAAGTCCCGGCTCCCGGAAGTGGGCAAGGACATCAAGGGGGCCTCCTATTGCGCGCAGGACGCCCAGGTGAACCCCATAGCCCTTACCCTTGGGCTTGCCCGCAAGGCCCAGGAGATGGGCGCCACCATCCTCAGGGGCACCAAGGTGGAGAACATCGTGGTCACCAACAACCGCGTGCGCGAGGTTCATACCAGCAGCGGGAGCATCCACTCGCGGCGTGTGGTCTGCGCGGCGGGCATCGGCTCCAACCAGATAGGGAAGATGATCATCGTGGACATACCGGTGATGCCCCAGCGCGGCCAGATATTGGTCACCGAGTCCCGGGAACGCATGCTTGACGTGATCCTTTACGGGGCGGAGTACCTCGGGACCAAGGGGAACATCGCGGAACTCATGCCTCGGGACGAGGAGGCCGCAAAGCTCGGCCTCGGCTTCACGGCGGAGCAGACCGCGAGCGGCAATTTCCTCCTGGGGAGCACGCGCGAGTTCGCGGGTGCGGACGCCAGCACCACCCCGGAGGCCATGAACGCCATCGCCAGGAACGCCATGTATTATCTGCCGTGGATAAAGGAACTGGATGTCATACGCTCCTTCGCCGGCCTGCGCCCCTGTTCTCCCGACGGCCTCCCCATCCTGGGCACCGTGAAGGGGGTCAAGGGATTCTTCATCGCCACCGGCCATTCCGGGGATGGCATCTGCCTGGCGCCCATCACCGGCAGGCTTCTAAGCGAGCTGGTCCTGGACGGAGAGACCAGCCTGGACATCGAGCCCCTCTCGCTATACCGCTTCAAATGACGGCGGCTCGCCATCGTCCCGCTTGCCCTGCCGACAAGGGTCGGCAGGGGATTACGCGCGTCACCTCAGCGCGAGCGACGGAAGGGCGTTATGCCGTCCCACGGGAGCGGCGGTTATGGTTGCGTAGCGGCAGGTCAACTATAATCGTATGGAAACCGTATGGAAAGGTGAGAGCACGCCTGGATGCGAGGGATGAGCGAGTCGGTCAATGATGGTTTGTGAGGGTCCATGCCGGACCATGCTGGAGCCGGGCGCCCGCGCCGACGGGCGAAGGAGCATGATGAAGTCCTCGTGAGGAGGGATCCTTGAGAATACTCTTCGTTTACCCCGATTACAAGGTGAACCTTGACCCCTACGACGGGCGCATGCTGGGGATAGAGGAGGGCGGCTGGTACATGGAAGGGATCGCCAGCCTCTCCGCGGTTCTCAAGCAGGCCGGGCACGAGGTATCCCTCTATCACCTGACCTCTCCCGCCACCAGGGAGGAGTTCCAGGCGGAGCTTCGGCGCCAGTCGCCGGACCTTATGGGTTTCGTGACCATGACGCGCGAGTACCCCCAGGTGAAGGAATACGTACTGTGGGCGAAGGACGCCGTGGACGTCCCGGTCATCTGCGGCAGCTATCACCCCACCACCCTTCCCGAGGAGGTCATATCCACGCAGGGTGTTGATATGCTTTGCCGGGGCGAGGGCGAGGCGGCGGTGCTGGAGCTGGTGAGCAAGATGGACGCGGGAGAGGACTACCGCGGCGTGGAGAGCATCTGGGTGCGGGACGGCCAGGAGGTTCATCGCAATCCCGTCCGCCCGCTCATAGAGGACATAGACACGCTTCCCCTGCCCGACTTCGGCGTCTTCGATTTCCGCAAGCTGCTATCCTCGCGCATCAACACCGGGGTGGTGATCCTCTCGCGCGGGTGCCCCTACAGCTGCACCTACTGCTCCAACAAGAGGATGCGCGACATCTATCCCAACAAGAGCCGCTACTCCCGCTTTCACAGCCCGGAATACAGCATCGAATACCTGAAGAAGCTCCTGGCCACCTATCCCCGCATCGAGTACCTGAATTTCCGCGACGATATCCTGCCCTGGAAAGGGGGATGGCTGGAGCGCTTCACGGAGCTCTACCGCAAAGAGATCGCCCTTCCGTTTATCTGCAACTACCGCGCAAACCTGGTCACCCCGGAGATCGTGCGCATGCTGCGCCGGGCGGGCTGCTACCAGATGTTTTTCGGGGTGGAAAGCGGCAACGACTACATCCGCAACCAGGTGCTGAACCGCCACATGAGCCGGGAGAAGATAGAGCAGGCCTTCGATGCCTGCCGGGAGGCGGGGATAAAGACCGTCGCCTACAACATGGTGGGCTTGCCCTACGAGGACAAGTCGAGGGTCCTGGACACCATCAAGCTCAACGCCCGCATACGGGCTGACCATTCCCTCAGCCCGGTGTATTACCCTTATCCGGACACCCCGCTCTTCGAAGTCGCGGTACGGGAGGGTTGGGTGCCGCCGGTCTACGACTATCGCGAGGACCGTTTCGTGGATCAGCCCACCCTGCCTCGCGAGCAGCTCTACTTCGCGCGCCATTATTTCCGCACCTTCGTGAGGATCTATCGCTGGCTGGAGGGGCTTCCCGCTCCCGCGGGGCGTCGGCTGGAAAAGGCCGTGGACGCGCTTTTCTTGAGCCCCCACCTTCCCCACCAAGCCCTGGTGACCATGGCGCGCGAGAGCGAGGCGGCGTGGGGGATCGCCAAGGAGTTCATGCGGCGTCGTTTCCCGCGCCTGTTCTTATGGATAAGGGACCGCGTGCGAGGGGTGAGAAAGGGATGAAGGCGGCCCCCTCACGAGTTCACCGCAGGTGGGGAAAACTGCCATGGGCGCCGGATGCTGAGGGAGGTGCCATGCCGGTCGTGGAGGTCATGCGATGGCCGAGTGTGTGAGCTGCGGCAGAGAGATAGCTCCGGGTAAGCTCTTCTGCGACGAGTGCTATGTGAAGATGAAGGGCAGGATGGGCCCGCGCAGGAAACCCGAGCCGGCTTCCGAGGCGGGGAACGTGGCGAGCCCGCATTATCGCTCCACGTCCCCCGCGGCAGGAGGCGAAAGGCCACAGGGGAACATCACGGTATTAGGAGAGGCCGGGGTCGCGCGGGCAGGGGGAGTCAGGTCCGAGCTGACCCCCGTATCCCAGAAGAAGGTGGTGTCCTTGAAGCCGCGGGTAGAGGCGGCGGCGAAGGAGAAGGCGAGGAGCGCCAAGAAGTTCACCATCACCGTCACCTTCAGCGATAAGACCTATGAACGGCTGGCCAGGATGAGGGAACGGCTGAAGAGAGAGGGGAAGAAGAGGGAAAAGGAGGTCTCTGGCGAGGTCGCGCCCGGGGACGCTCGGCCGGCGGGGAAGAAAAGGAGAAAGGGCCCTTACGGCAGGCCGGTGTTGAAGGCGGTGGAAAGCCATGGCGCATACGAGGCCGCGCAGGGGAGGGGCTTTAAGGCATGGCTGCTCTATCGCCGACGCCCCTGGGACAGAGGCGATCGTTTCGCGCTGGCAGCGGCCACATGTGCCACGGCCATGGTGCTGGCGTTCAGCTTTATGGAATGGGTGAGGGTTCACTGGGTCTCCCAGGCGGGCTCAACCCTGCAGGTGGTGGGGGTCAAGGGCATGGAGCTTGGGGCTTTCGTTTACGTGGCCATGGCCATGGCCGTTCTTGCATGGTGCTATATGACCGCCGTCGCGCTGTTGGGCGGAGAGAGGCTGAGGGTGGATTTCGGGGTGGCATTGTTGCTGGCGGGACTGGTGATCATACCCATGGTTTTCCTGGCGTTGTCCGATAACGCGGGAGTCTATAGCGCGGCCATGCAGGTCATGCAGAGAAAAGGCGCGTCGGTGCCCATAGAGGCGGCGGGGTACGAGAGGCACACCTCATGGCCCGCCTATCTCATGGTGCTGGCAGGCCTGACGCTCTCCTTCTCGGGCCTGGTCAGGCTGTCGGAGCGCAGGTCGAAGGCGTCGGTGGTGGGAAAGGCAGGCGCGGAGAGGGAGGGGGATTAGTGGAGGAGGCATACCTCCTACTGGCGGAGGCGAGGACCTTGATCGACCAGCGCAAGCACCATGAGGCGGTTCCGCTTCTGGAGCGGGCTAAGGCGCTCGAGCCCCGTCGCGGGTCTATCCTGGAGGCGCTGGGCATCGCCTACTACAACAGCGGGCGCCACGAACTCGCCATGCGGGAGTTCGAGGAGGCCCTGGAAATAGACCCCACCAACCATTTCGCCCGTTACGGGCTCAGCCGCTGCCCGCGCAACACGGGCCGGCTGGAGCAAGCCATAGGACAGGTGAAGCTGGCCATGGCCATGGCGCCCGAGGTGGAGATGTACGGGAGCGCGCTGCGGCGCTACCAGCGTGAGCTGGGGTCGGCCGGCACGCTTTCGGGAAACGGGGTTTGAGGGCGTATGGCGGCCATCGATCGCTACCAGGCCTTGTTCATGGACATGGACGGCGTGGTCTATCTCGACCGCGAGCCCATCCCGGATGCCGTGGAGTTCATATCCCGCGCGCGCGCGGCAGGAAAGCGGCTGCTTTTTCTCACCAATAACTCCAGGCTCACCCGACGTCAGTACCAGGACAAACTGGCCGGCATGGGCGTGGAGGCGGGCGAGGAAGAGATCCTCACCTCCGCCGCCGCCACGGCGGATTTCCTGCT
>JACVJG010000219.1 GCA_015711875.1 Candidatus Solincola jinzensis
TCGCCGCGGGGAGGGCAGGTCTGCGCGAGCAAGGAGTGCCTTTGCGAAAGAGCCGTGGATGACCATAACGGGTTCCGGGAAAAGGCCTGTGAACTTAAAGCGCTCGGCATGGGCGGGCCGAGAGTTGAGGGCTGGAGAGGAAAAGCCGAATATAAGGTTGTGGGGATGTGGATATTGCTCCCGCGGGGCCATGCCTGGCGCGTTTGCGGGAAGCTCCCTCATCTCGTGCGAAAAGCGAGGATGGGCGCATCTGTTGGAGATTCGCTGCCGTTCGCCGCCACGGGTTTTGCGCGCCCTCACAGAGGCCGCCTCGGTAGCGATGGCAGCCCGGGGAGAGAGGTGAGAACGATGGGTCTCGAGCATGGATACCGTGTTCCGCTGTCAGCCATCGCCCTGGCCCTGGCGGTCCTGGCCATCGCGGCTTCAGCCGCTCCCGCAGCGGCGCAGGGGCGGACAGGGGCGAGGGCTGGCGCGCTTCCAGGGATGGCGGCTCTTCACCGCGCTGACATCTCTTTGCCCGCCGCGGGGGCGGGGGACGCGGCGCGCGACGCGGCGCCCGGCGCGCGGCTTTACGCCCTTGGCGGCCTTGACGTGTCCGCAGCATCGCTTGATCCCACCCCTCCCGCCAGCCCGGTCAAGCTCGTGTTCATCCACCATTCCTGCGGCGAGAACTGGCTGAGTGACGAGAACGGCGGCCTTGGGAAGGCCCTGCGCGACAACAGCTATTTCGTGAGCGACACCAACTATGGGTGGGGGCCGGACGAGATCGGGAGCAGCACGGACATAGGGCACTGGTGGTCCTGGTTCAGAGGGCCCTCCAGCCCCACTTATACCGCCGCCCTCTACGTGGAAAGCGGGCAGAACTGCTATTACTCCCGCCTGGCCGACGACCCCGGGGGCGAGAACGAGATCGTCATGTTCAAATCCTGTTTCCCCAATTCCGCCCTGGAGGGGAGTCCCGGCGACCCCGTGCCTCCCATCTCGTCCAACCCGCTCAAGGGGGATTCAGGGCCCCTGACGGTGGCCAACGCCAAGGGCATCTATATGGACCTCCTGGAATATTTCAAGACCAGGCAGGACAAGCTCTTCGTGGCCGTGACCGCCCCTCCCCTGATAGACGGGACCTACGCCGCCAACGCCCGCGCCTTCAACAACTGGCTGGTGAACGACTGGCTCGACGGTTATCCCTACAACAACGTCTTCGTCTTCGATTTCTACAACGTACTCACCAGCAACGGCGGCAGCGCCTATGCCAGTGACCTCGGCTGGGAGAGCGGCAACCACCACCGCTGGCTCAACGGCGCTATCCAGCACAAGACAGACGGCGGCGGCGACACCCTCGCCTACCCCAGCGACGACGATCATCCCAACTATGTGGGCAACCGTAAAGCCACGGCGGAGTTCGTGCCCCTCCTCAACGTGGCCTACAACCGCTTCAGGAGCGGGGGAACGGGAGCTCCCCACATCGCTTCCGTGAGCCCGACGTCTGGGGCTCCCGGAACGCAGGTCACCATAACCGGCAGCGGGTTCGGAGACCAGCGGGGCTCGTCATACGTGTCCTTTTCCGGGGTCGCCGCCGGTGTATATCTGGAATGGAGTTCCAGCAGGGTCAGGTGCGAGGTGCCGGATGGCGCCTTGTCGGGCTGGTTGACGGTTAACACCCCCGGCGGGACGTCAAACGGGGTGAACTTCGTGGTCCCCCTGCCGGGCGTGGAATCCTCTTGTTATTTCGCCGAGGGTTACACGGGAGAGGACTTCGCTGAATGGCTGTGCCTTCTGAACCGGGGCGTATCCGGGGCCATCGCCCAGGTAACCTACCTCTACGCCGACGGTACGCCGCCGTTTACCAAGGATTATCTTCTGGACGCGAGCAGCAGGACCACCTTGAACGTGAACGAGGAAGCGGGAGCGGGACGTGATGTGTCCATAAAGGTCGAGAGCGACGGGGAGGCGCTGGCTGAGCGCCCCATGTATTTCCAATACATGGGGCAGTGGAAGGGCGGACACGACGCCGTGGGCGTTCCGGAGCCCTCGAACTCGTGGTACTTCGCGGAGGGCTACACCGGCGAGGGGTTCGACGAATGGGTCTGCCTGCTCAACCCCGGCGATGCCCCCGCGGAAGTGAGCTTCCGTTTCCAGACCCAGGAGGCGGGGGAAGTGGTGAAAAGCGGTTACGGGGTCCCGGCGAGGTCGCGCCGGACTTTCAAAGTGGACGAACTCCTGGGGGAAGGATACCAGGCCTCGCTGCTGGTGGAGTCCACCCAGGCGCTGGTCGCGGAGCGCCCCATGTATTTCAGTTACGCCGGCAGGGAAGACCATGGCTGGGAGGGAGGCCACTGTGTGCCAGGGGCCACCGCGCCGGCAGATACCTATTATTTCGCGGAGGGGACGACCAGGCGTGGCTTCGAGGCCTGGATCACCCTGCAGAACCCTGGCGACCACCCCATCACAGTGACCGCCGATTACCAGCTCGGGGTGGGGCAGGGAGAGCCGGTAAGCCGTGAGTACGAGGTGGGAGGCGGGTTCCGCCGCACCGTTTTCGTCCCCGACGAAATAGGGTGGGAAAAGGATTTCTCGGTCAGGCTCACCTCGGAAGGAACCTTTCTTGCCGAGCGCCCCATGTATTTCGATTACTCGTGCGCTGACCTGCGCGCTACGGGTGGCCACTGTGTGATCGGGGCGACCTCGCCCGGCGGCGAGTGGCTCTTCGCCGAGGGGTACACCGGCGGGTCTTTCCAGCAATGGCTATGCCTCCAGAACCCTGGTGAAGGTGAGGCCGTGGTTGAGGTGCGCTATTACACCCAGGAGGAAGGCGAGCTGCCGGCGCGCGAGGTGAGGGTGCCGGAGCGCAGCAGGGTGACCATCCTGGTCAACGAGCACGCCGGGAATGGCTACCAGCTTTCAACGCGCGTAGCGGTGATGAGCGGTGGAGGGGTGGTGGCCGAACGCCCCATGTACTTCCGTTACGGCTCAGGGTGGGATGGGGGACATGACGTGGTCGGCTTCACGCCCGCTTTAGGGCCATCCCCGTGAACCGGAACCTGTGGCCAGATAATAGTATGATATCCCTCCGCTGTGATGCCCCGGACCCCTTAGAGGATAGGAGGCTGAGTCTTCCAGCGCCCGCCCGCGGGCAGGCAGCCAAGCGCATGACCGCGCTTTTCGAGAGAGAGTTCCGATCGCGAGAGGATGCAAAGCCCCCGCCGCGCTGTAACTCCCCGCGCCCCGAATAGGCGGGAGGCAGCGGCTTTCCGTGCCCTCTCAAGGGCGTACCGCGACGAGCACGGCCGCGCATTTCCGGAGGGAAAGCAGGCACGGGGTGATGCCTCGTGTTGCCGGCAAAGGTCCGGCGCCCCTGGCGGCCTCTCGTTCGCCTTGCTCAGCGCTCCGGGCCGGCATACACTTTGGTCAGGAGGCAAGGTTTCCTGTCAACGGCCACGTGTTGACATGATCGTCCGCCTGCTTGCGCAGGATCGGGGCGACTGGTAGCCGGCCGGGATGCAGTGCGGATAATCTCTGGTAATTATAGGGAAAAGACCTTACCCCATGAGGGCAGCGCGTATGGTTGATGAGGGGGCGGCGATAGACTCCGGGAAGGGATGGCTTGGCGTTGCCTGGCGGATAGCGGCGGGGCTGGCGGTTTTCTCGGCGCTCTACCTCGTGAGCCGCCGCAACTACCTCCTCTTTCACGCTGCGGCCGAGGTATTCAGCTCGCTGGTGGCCATGACCGTCTTCGTGGTAGCCTGGCATACCAGGCGCTCGACGGACAACGGCTTCCTGGCCTTTCTGGGGGTGGCATATCTCTTCGTGGGGGCCCTGGACCTGCTGCACATGCTGGCTTACTCCGGCATGGGGGTTTTCACGGGGTACGGGGCGAACCTCGCCACCCAGTTGTGGATAATCGCCCGTTACCTTGAGGCCGCCTCTCTCCTCCTCGCGCCTCTCTTCCTGACGCGAGCGTTGAACTTATATATGGATATCGGCGTGTATACCGCGATCTCCGCCCTGGCCCTGGCGAGCGTTTTCGCCTGGGATATCTTCCCTGTATGTTTCGTGGAAGGCTCCGGGTTGACCGCCTTTAAGAAAGTGAGCGAGTACATCATCTGTTCCATGCTGGCGGCTGCCATGGCCTTCCTCTACGCCAGGAGGAGGGAGATGAACGCCAAGGTGATGCGACTTATCATCGCCTCCATCGCCGTGGCCATCGCCTCCGAGTTGTCGTTCACCCTTTACCAGGACCCTTACGCTTTCCCCAACATGCTGGGCCATTTTCTCAAGATCGTTTCCTTCTACCTGCTTTACCGGGCCATAGTGGAGACGGGGCTCGAGGAGCCTTACGAGCTGCTCTTCCGCAGGTTGAGAGACCGGGAACGCCGTGAAAGGGAGATCCTCGACGCCAGCGCGGACGCCCTGTTGCTCTGCGATGCCCGAGGAAGGGTCCTCGCCGCCAACGAGACGGCCTTGCGCCGCCTGGGAAGGGATGGGGGTGAACTGCAGGGCGCCGGTTTGGAACAGATCATGCCGCGAGAGGAGGGGGAAGCGGCGCTGGCGCTCCTCAAGGAGTCACTAGACTCCGGCTCGCCGGTGGGGCGAGAGCTGCAGCGCGGGGAAAAGTGGTTTGAACTGGAGGCAAGACCGCTGCCAGTAGAGCAGGACGGTGAGTTACTGGTGGTCTTCTGCGAGAGAGACATCACCGGCCAGAAAGTCACCCTCGAGGCCGAGAAGGCGGCCAGGGAGAGGTGGCAGCGCTCCTTCGATGCCATCGGGGACGCCATGATGGTGATAGACTCCGAATACCGCATAATCCAGCATAACGACGCCCTGTGCGAGCTACTGGGGGAGAAGGGTGATCTCAGCGGGCGCACCTGTTACGAACTCGTGCACGGCACCCATGCCCCGCCCGATTTCTGCGTGTGCGAGGAGGCGCAGCGGGAAAATTGCCGCGCGCGCCGGGAAGTGTATGAGCCCCGCCTTGACAAACACCTATGGGTCTCCCTCTCCCCCGTCTTCGACGAGCACGGGCGGTTCGAGTTCGGCGTGCACGTCATCCAGGACATCTCCGACCGCGTGCGCATCGAGGACGTCCTCAGGGAGAGCGAGGAGAAGTTCCGCAGCGTGGTGGAACAATCGGCGGACGGTATCATCCTGGTGGACGGCGAGGGAAGGATCGTGGAGTGGAACAGCGCCATGGAGGATATCATGGGCCTGCGGAGAGAGGAAGCCCTGGGCTGTTTCCTATGGGACGTCCAGTTCCGTCTCGCCTTGCCGGATCGCAGGACGCCGGAAGCATATGAGGAGATAAAGTCAAACATCCTGGAGTCGCTGCGGAGGGGGTATGAGACCTGGTTCGGGGAGACCAGCGAGCGCGAGCTGCAGACACCCGCGGGGGAGAGGCGCATAGTGCAGGCGGTGACCTTTCCCATCCGCTCCCGCGAGGGCTTGATGGTGGGGAGCGTGGTCAGGGACGTGACCAGGCGTGTGCGCACGGAAGAGGCACTGGCCTGGGAATCCGAGGTCAACCGCTCCATGGCCGAGCTCTCCGGTGCCTTGCTCGCCCAGGCCTCCATAGAGGACGTCTCCCAGGTGGTGCTGGACAACGCCAAGCGCCTCACCCGCAGCCCCTACGGTTACGTGGGATATATAGATTCCGATACCGGCTATCTGATCTCCCCTACCCTCACCAGGGATGTCTGGGGGGAGTGCGGGATGGAGGACAAGACCATCGTCTTCAAGGAGTTCAAGGGGCTGTGGGGGTGGGTGCTGAAGAACCGACAGGCGCTACTG
>JACVJG010000220.1 GCA_015711875.1 Candidatus Solincola jinzensis
TGGCATCGACCTCCGCGAGGACAAGATGGCCCTGCAGCGGCTCAAGGAGGCGGCGGAGAAGGCGAAGATAGAGCTTTCCACCACCACGCAGACCAACATCAACCTGCCCTTCATCACCGCCACCCCGGAGGGGCCATTGCATCTGGACATGACGCTGAGCAGGGCGGAGTTCGAGAAGATGACCGCGGACCTGCTGGAGAAGTGCGTTGGCCCCTTCAAGCGAGCGCTGAAGGACGCCAACCTGGAGCCCAAGGATATCGACCACGTCATCCTGGTGGGAGGCTCCACGCGCATGCCCATGGTGCAGGACCTGGTGCGCAAGCTTTGCGGCGGCAAGGAGCCCCATAAGGGCATCAACCCCGACGAGGTGGTGGCCATGGGAGCCGCCATCCAGGCCGGAGTGCTCAAGGGGGAGGTAAAGGACGTCCTGCTTCTGGACGTGACCCCGCTGTCCCTGGGCATCGAGACCCTGGGGGGCGTGTTCACCAAGCTCATCGAGCGCAACACCACCATCCCCACGCGCAAGAGCGAGATATTCACCACCGCGGCGGATGGGCAGACCAGTGTGGACATCAAGGTCTACCAGGGAGAGCGCGAGATGGCGGCCTACAACAAGCTCATCGGCAACTTCCAGCTGGTGGGAATACCGCCGGCGCCGCGTGGGGTGCCGCAGATCGAGGTGGCCTTCGATATCGACGCTGACGGCATCCTGCACGTCTCGGCCAAGGACCTGGCAACGGGCAATGAGCAGAAGATAACCATAACCGCCTCCAGCGGGCTCACCGAGGAGGAGATCGAGCGCATGGTCAAGGACGCCGAGGCCCATGCCGAGGAGGACCGTCGCAAGCGCGAGGAGGCCGACGTGCGCAACAACGCTGATAGCCTGGTCTACACCACCGAGAAGAGCCTGCGTGACCTCGGGGATCAGGTTTCGCCTGATGACCGCAAGGCTATCGAGACGGCGCTGGAGGACGTGAAAGAGGCGCTGAAGGGCAACGATATCGACGATATAAGGCGCAAGACGGAGATACTCATGCAGGCGTCCTACAAGCTTGCCGAGCACATGTACGCCCAGGCCAAGGCGGAGGGCGCCCACGTTGGGCCCGAGGGCGACGGCAGCTACGGCGCCACCGAGGAGGCCGAGGGCGAGGTCATCGACGAGGCGGAGTACGAGGAGATGTGAGGCGGGGGCGCGGCGCGCCCCTGCCCACTATAAATAAACAAGGAAAGGAGTGAGGAAGATGGCTATCGTGAGATGGGATCCATTCCGGGACCTGATGAACCTGCAGGACGAGGTGAACCGCCTCTTCCGGCGCAGCTTCTTCAGGGGAGTGGAGTCGCCGGCGGCGGTGGAGACCGCGGCCACCTGGGCGCCCGCGCTCGACATGTACGAGAGCGACGACAAGCTCACAGTCGAGGTGGAGCTGCCCGGCCTTGACGCCAAGGATATCGACATCTCCCTGGAGGACGATATCCTCCACGTCAAGGGCGAGAGGAAGTTCTCCAACGAGGTAAAGGAGGAGAACTACCACCGCATCGAGCGGGCCTATGGTTACTTCGAGCGCAATATTCCGCTGCCGCGCAAGGTGGACGCGGACAAGGTCACGGCCTCCGTATCCGGCGGCGTACTCAAGATCGAGATGCCAAAGGTGGAGGAGGCCAAGCCCAAGCAGATCCCCATAAAGGTGGAGGGGGAGAGCAAGGAATAATCTCCCCCGTAAGCGGTCCTGGAGGCTGGGGCTGGGCAGGGGTCCAGCCCCAGCCATGAGGACGGGGATCCGAGCGAGGTGATAATGGATGAGCGAGGACAAGAAGAAGGGCAAGAAAGAGGAGATGGAGAAGGAAGCGAAGGAAGCGACGGTGGCCGGCGCCGGCGGCGGGGAGCCCCGAGAGGAGGGAGAGGGCTCTGAGAAGCGCAGGCGCGAGCTGCACCACCTCACCAAGAAGGAGCTCGAGGACCTGGTGGTGGAGCTCGAGAAGAGGCTGGAGGAAGCCGAGCGCAAGGCGCGGGAATACCTGGACGACGCCCAAAGGCAGAAAGCGGAGCTCGACAACTACAGGAAAAGGATGATCAAGGAGCAGTCGCGCATCATCGAGACCGCGAACCGCTCTCTCATCGCGGGGCTGCTTCCCGTTATCGATAACCTGGAGAAGGCGCTAGAGTCGTGCGAGGGCCGTGATGACGCCCTGGCGAAGGGTGTGGCCATGGTATACGAACAGCTTGTAGCCGCCCTGAAGAAGGAGGGGCTGGAGGAGATAAACCCCCATGGGCATCCCTTCAACCCCGAGGAGTGCGAGGCGGTGATGGCGGTGGTGAGCGACGACCACGAGGATGAGACGGTGGTCGAGGTACATCAGAAGGGATATCGCTTCAAGGGCGCCCTGTTGCGCCCCGCCAGGGCTACGGTCAGCAAGTGCGAGTGACCAGAGCAAAGCATCATGGCTTGCGCTCATGGTGGACGGAAAGGCGGTGAACGGAAAGAGGATCTTGTAGCCGCGGTTCGAGCGCCGGCGGCTTGCACGCAAACGGCTTTTATCTCATCAAGAGGTCTGGAGAGAGAAGGCGCGGCGGCGGGACGCGAGACGATATCCTTACAAGAGAGGTAGAGAAAGGTGAACGGGACAAAGGATTATTACAAGATACTGGGAGTGGACAAGAAGGCGTCCCAGAAGGAGATCAAGGACGCCTATCGCAAGCTTGCCCGCAAATACCATCCCGACGCCAACCCTGGGGATAAGAGTTCGGAGGAGAAGTTCAAGGAGATCTCGGAGGCCTACGAGGTCCTATCGAATCCCGAGAAGCGCAAGCAGTACGACGCGGGCGGGATGTTCGCAGGCGCAGGGCCCGGCGCGGGGTTCGGCCCCTTTGATTTCAGCTCCTTCACGGGGCGCCCGGGCTCGCGTACTTATACCTACACCGGGGATCTGGGAGACCTTGGCGACCTCGGAGACCTCTTCAACCTCTTCGGGGGCATCGGGACTGGAACGTCAAGGGGGCGCCGCAGGGAAGCCGCCCGGGGAAGGGACATCTCCGCCGATATCACCATATCCTTCGAGGAGGCGTTGTCCGGCGTCACCGTGCCCCTTACGGTGACGGCGAAGAGCGCCTGCCCGGAGTGCAAGGGGAGCGGGGCAAGACCCGGTACCCTGCCCAAGACCTGCCCCACCTGCGGGGGCAGGGGTTCGGTGTCGCAGAACCAGGGGCTTTTCGCCTTCTCGCGGCCCTGCCCGGCGTGCGGCGGCCGCGGCACGGTGATAGAGAATCCCTGTGAGAGATGCGGCGGCACCGGGGTAAAGGAGATGCCCCGCAACATAAAGGTGAAGATACCGGCGGGGATAAACGACGGAGGCAAGGTACGCTTCCCGGGCAAGGGGGAGGCGGGCCCGCTGGGCGCGCCCCCGGGCGACCTCTACGTCAACGTGCACGTGCGCCCGCACAAGTACTTCAAGCGCAAGGACTCGGATATCCTGTTGGACCTCCCTCTCACCTTTCCCGAGGCGGCGCTGGGGACCACGGTGGAGATCCCCACCGTGAACGGCAGGGTGAAACTCAAGATACCCGCGGGAACCGCGGACGGCAGGAAATTCCGCCTCCGGGGCAAGGGAGCGCCCAAGCCCAAGGGCAAGGGGCACGGCGACATGATCGTGACGGCACGCGTGGTGGTGCCGAAAAAGCTCACGGCCAAGGAGAAGGAGCTCCTGAAGAAGCTCCAGGGGCTGGAGAAGGAGAACCCGCGGGCTTTTCTGGAGGAGTAGGTGATGGGACATGGACGCGAAAAGAGCGAGCGATGAGCCTGTTTACGTCATAAGCGTGGCGGCGCGCCTGGCGGACGTGCATCCCCAGACCCTGCGCATATACGAGCGTAAGGGGCTTATCAGCCCCCAGCGGGTGCGCAACCGCAGGCGCTATTCCGAGGCGGACATCGAGAGGTGCCGGCTCATACAGGAGCTGACCCAGGAGATGGGGGTAAACCTGGCCGGCGTGAAGATGATCCTGGATCTGCGCAGCCGCATGGACGCCATGCGCGAGCGCGTGCGCTCCATGGAGAAGGAGATGGAGGAGCTGCGGCGGGAGATGGAGGAGCGGGTGCGCGAGGTGCGCGAGAGCTTCCGCAACGACATCGTGCCGGTGCCTCGCGGGGAGATCGCCCTGAAGCGGGAGATGAACCCTTTCCGCTTCCTGAACGAGCGCCTGCGGCCGATCGAAGAGGAAGGAGGCAGGATCGGCAGGGCCTCGGCGAGCAAAGGGAGTGGATAGGGCAAGGCGAAGCGGGGAGAACATCCCCCTGGCTTTCAAGGATACCTTGGTCGCGAAGTAGCTGCGCATAGGGCCGGGAGAGCAGGCGGTGGTCAGGCGATTCCTCGCGACCTGGCGGGAGCTTGGGGACAGGCCTTCTTCATGGCCTGGCGCGAGGGGGATATGGAGGGCTTTCCCGGCGGGAATGGGCAAAATGTTCATAAGCGAAAGAAAAACCGGAAGGATGTGATGATATATGGTAAGGTTTGACAAATTCACCGTGAAGGCGCAGGAGGCCCTCGCCGAGGCGCAGAAGATAGCGGGCGAGAGGCACCACCAGTTCATGGAGGCGGAGCACCTCCTCCTGGCCTTGCTGCGCCAGGAAGGGGGCACGGTGCCCGCGCTCCTGGCCAAGCTGGGGGCTGACGCCGCGGCCATGGCCTCCGAGGTGGAGGCGGCCCTGGATAAGGTGCCCAGGGTCACTGGGGCCGTGGGGCAGGTGCAGATCTCGCCTGACTTGGCGAGGCTACTGGAGGCCGCCCTGGCCGAGGCCGACGCCATGAAGGACGAGTACATATCGACGGAACACGTATTTCTGGCCATGGCCGAGGAGAAGAAGGGCGAGGCGGCACGCATCCTGCGCGCCCACGGCATCGACCGCGACCGCGTGCTCAAGGCCCTGGCCGATGTAAGGGGCAGCCAGCGGGTGACCGACCCGGAGGCGGAGGGGCGCTACCAGTCCCTGGAGCGCTTCGGGCGCGACCTCACCGACCTGGCGCGCCGCGGCAAGCTCGACCCGGTGATCGGGCGCGACGCCGAGATCCGCCGCGTCATGCAGGTGCTCTCGCGGCGAACCAAGAACAACCCCGTGCTCATCGGCGAGCCGGGCACCGGAAAGACGGCCATCGTGGAGGGCCTGGCGCAGCGCATCGTGGAGGGCGACGTGCCCGAGGGGCTTAAGAACAAGCGCGTGGTGGCCCTGGATATCGGGGCCCTGGTGGCGGGGTCCAAGTACCGGGGAGAGTTTGAGGATCGCCTCAAAGCGGTGCTCAAGGAGATCACGGAGTCGGAGGGGGAGATCATCCTCTTCATCGACGAGATGCACACCCTGGTGGGGGCAGGCGCCGCGGAGGGCGCCGTGGACGCCTCCAACATGCTCAAGCCCGCCCTCGCCCGGGGGGAGCTGCACGCCATCGGAGCCACCACCCTGGACGAGTACCGCAAGTACATCGAGAAGGACGCGGCTCTGGAGCGGCGTTTCCAGCCCATCTTCGTGGGTGAGCCCGATGTGGAGGACACCATCGCCATCCTCAGGGGCCTGAAGGAGCGTTACGAGGTGCATCACGGGGTGCGCATCCAGGACTCCGCCCTGGTGGCGGCGGCGGTGCTCTCCGACCGCTATATCTCCGACCGCTACCTCCCCGACAAGGCCATCGACCTCGTGGACGAGGCCGCCTCGCGCCTGCGCATGGAGCTCGACTCCATGCCCACGGAGATCGACGAG
>JACVJG010000221.1 GCA_015711875.1 Candidatus Solincola jinzensis
CGGCGGCGAGGTGGAGGGATTGCGCTATTCCCACAGCCGCGGGGTGGGGATACGGGCGCTGCGTGACGGTCGCCTCGGCTACTCTTACTGCACCGGCACGGAATGGGATGAGGTCAGGAGGGCGGTGGAGGAGGCCGCGGCCAACTCCCTCTACGGCGCGCCTGACGAGCATAACCGCCTGCCGGGCCCGGCCGACTACGAGCAAGGGGACCTGGGGATATACAGCCCCGAGGTGGAGGAGACAGACGCCGCGCGCAAGGTGGAGATGGCCCTGGAGCTGGAAAGGCTCACCCTGGCCTGTGACAAGCGCGTGGAGCAGGTGGAGACGGCGGTATATTCCGACGCGGTGGCGGAGTTGGCGGTGGCCAGCACCGCGGGCGTGAGCGGCTCTTACCGCTCTTCCGAATGCTTCTGTTACGTCTATCCCATGGCCAGGGAAGGAGACGAGTACCAGACCGGGTTTTCCTTCGATGTGGGGGTGAAGCCGTCCGCTCTCCAGCTTTCCCGGGTGGCGGAGGAAGCGGCGGAACGGGCCGTCTGCCTGCTGGGATCGAGCAGCATGCCCTCACGGCGCACCAACCTCATCCTCGACAGTTTCGTGGCGGCTGAGTTCCTGGGCATGCTTGCCGCGGCCCTCTCCGCCGAGGCTGTGCTCAAGGGGAGGTCTTTTCTGGCCGGAAAACTGGAAGAGGCCATAGCCGACCCCAGAGTCACGGTGATCGACGACGGGCTGCTCCCGGGGGCTCCCTCCACCGCCCCCTTCGACGACGAGGGTGTGCCCTCGCGCCGCAAGGAGCTCATCGCCGGCGGCGTGCTCAAGGGGTACCTCCACAACACCTATACCGCCTCGCGTGCAGGCACCGAGAGCACCGGGAACGCCAGCCGGGGCAGTTTCCGCGACCGCCCGCGCGTGGGGGCGAGCAACTTTTTCCTTCAGCCCGGGAAAGGGGGCAGGGAGGATATAATGCGCGAGGTGGGGGATGGGGTGCTGGTGTTGCAGGTGGTGGGGGCGCATGCGGGCGCCAATCCCGTGTCGGGCGAGATCTCCCTGGGAGCGGTGGGCCTGCTGGTGGTGAACGGCAGCCCTCAACGCCCCCTGCGCGAGATCACCCTGGCGGGGAAGGCGTTGGAGTTCCTGGCCCGCACGGTGGCGGTGGGCGAGGATCTGCGCTTCCTGCCCTTCGAGGGCAGCCTGGGAGCCCCCACCATCGCCATAGAAGGAGTGATGGTGTCGGGTCGGGGATGAGCCCGGGCGCGGAAAGGCGTTCGGGAGCGAGCCGGGTAAGGGCGCGGTCGGTATGCGGCTTTTCCCGCGTGGGCATGAGAGCGCGCCATGCGTCTCTGATAGAAGTATCCTCGTGGCTACAGCGCCTTTTCGGGAACGGACGGCCTCGGCCGGAGGGATTCAGGCAGCCCTGGACCAGCCGCTTTTCACCCCAATCGTTTCACCTCATCGTTCCGTTGTAGCGGGGCGTCAGGATGACCGAGAACAAGAAAGCGGTGGGAACATGCCGGCAATTACCGTGATCAAGCTGTAAAAAAGCATGTTCTGCCCGTACGAGATATCAGCTCCCGGTCACCCTGTCGCAAGACGCGCACGAGGTCAGTAAGGGCGGATATCGGTGCCCAGGGGGATGGTGGCGGTACCCAACGCCAGGCTCCAGCGCGAGAGACGATCCCACGGGCGCATGGCGATAAAGGGCAGCAGCCAGACGAAATACCAGGGCATGTAGTAGCTGGTGGTGACCAGGTATGCGAGGATCACCAGGAAGAAGCATTCCGGGTAGTCTTCCCGGGCGCGGGCGCGGCGAGGCGCGTACCAGAGGACGGCGAGGAAGAAGGGCAAGAGTATGAGCTTGCTCAGGGCGCTCCCCAAAGCTCCCGCTGCCCCCGTGGGCACGCGGAAGACGAAGCGGAAGACTGAGGCGAAGGCGAAGGAGAGCAAACCACCCATACTGGAAAAATTATTCAACTGCAGGTTGCGCAGGGTGGAGCTGAAGGTGCGGAAGCCGACCCAGTAGGGGAGGAAGAAGAGCGCGCCGATAAGGAAGAAAACCGCCAGATGCAGGGCGAGCAGGCGCGCTTTCTCCGCCCGCCCCTGCCGCCGCGCGAGCAGGTGGAGCAGAAGGGCGATGACCAGCAGCAAGGTGATGTATTTGACCAGCACGGATAGGCAGAGGAAGACGAAGCCCGCCCAGTGCTTTCCCCTGAGCAAGAACAACAACCCCAGCAGCACAAAGGTCATCATCATCACGTCGTTGTGGCCTCCCCCCACCACGATGGCCAGGGCGATGGGGTTCCAGGCGTAGAGCATGGTCCCGAAGCGCTGCCGCCGCGGCGCCAGCCGCCCCAGAATGAGCCAGAGAACGACCACGTTGGCGAGGTGGAAGAGGGCCATGGCCCCCTTGAAGGCGAAGAGGTTGGCGGCGATCCCCGTGCCCACCGCCCGGCTGAGGAGGGCGGAGAAGAGGGTGTGAAGAGGTCCGTAGACGATGGCGGTGTTTTTCCAGTTAAGGCTGGTATAGACCAGGAGCTGGTCTCCGCTGAAGCGCTGGGGGGTGATGACGTATGGGTTGTCGTGGTAGTGGGCGGCGATCTTGGCATAGAAAATGTTGGAAAACACATCCTTGCTCACCAGGGGCGGGATGAAGGTCAGGATAACGCAGACCAGAAAGGTCAGGGCGAGAATGGAAAAAAGGCCCTTGTCGGAGCGCCGCCGGAAGATGAGCACCGCCCAGGCGTAGGCCGCGAGGAGCAGGGCGAGCAGAAGGATGCCCGTCACCGCCAACTGGAGGTGGGTGGCCCGGTTGACGCCCGTCAGGTTCAGCAGCTCGTTGAGATAACGGTTGCGTTGTGCCGCTTCCTGCAAGGGGGACAGCTTTCCGATGGTGCCGTCGGGGGCGAGGGATACCAGGGCTATGGCGACGTAGAGGGCGATGGTAGAACAGACCATGCCCAGATAACCCAGTTCCGAGGATAGGGATGCGGCCCACCTCTCCCGCGGCGATGCATGTCGAGAAACAGCGTACAAGCCAACCCCCGACATCAGCGTGGCCCCTGCGCCGCTTCCCCCCCGAGGTCTGGAAGGGGGAAGGCACGCACGAAACCGTCAAGTGAGTTTGCGTAGAGGATGCCGTGCGCCATGGCCGGCACGGAGGCCAGGCCCGAGGGAAGCGAGAACGCGCCGCGCAGCTCCCCCTCCTCGACCAGATATGCCTCGCCTCCCTGGCTGAAAGCGCATATCAGTCCGTCCAGGCAGAAGGCCGCTCCCTGCATCAAGTCGTGGCCCCGGAAACTCCACAGTTCCCTGCCCTCTTCCACGGAGACGGCCGTGAGGGTGTCGCCGCGGGAGCAGGCCAGGAAAAGGGCCCCGTCCCCGGCGGGCGCCAGCCACACGAACCCCGGGAGCTTGAGGGACCAGGACAGCGCCCCGCTATTCTCGTCAAGGGCGTAAACGCGTCCGTCGATGCTGGCGAAGATCACCTTGCCAGCGGCGAGGAAGGGGGAGGCGAAGACGATGTTGGAGGCCTTGAAGGACCATAATTCCCGGCCCGTGGCGCGGTCCAGGGCGTAGACCTCTCTTCCATATCCTCCCAGATAGATGGCATGCTTTCCCGCCGCCGGGGCGGATGGCGTCCAGCTCTCGGAGTCATGCACCCAGAGCAGGGCGCCGTTGCGTGCGTCCAGGGCGTAGACACGGTGCTGGAGATCGTACACGGAGTCGTTATCGGCGGTGACCAGCACCATGCCGTCGCTGACCACCGGACGGGCGAGGATCTCGCCCTGGGCGGTGAAGTGCCAGAGCAGGGCCCCGCTGGCGGAATCCAGGGCGTAGAGGACATGATTCGCGGCGCCTACGTAAAGAACCCCGGCGTGAGCGGTGGGCGGGGTAGTCACCCGGACCCCCAGGTTAAGGCTCCAGGCGACGATTCCGGAGGCGGCCTCCACCGCCATCACCCGGCCGGGAGATGAGGCGAGGTAGAGTCGCCCGCCTTCCTCTTCCATGGACGCCTCGCCTTCCAGGGAGAGCTCCCATGCGGGCTCGAGCCGGTAAAGCCTGAGGGTCGCCAGGGTCTTCATCGCGTCCCGCAGGGCGCGATAAGCCCTCGAACCCACGGCGTAAGCGGGCTGCGCGGCCGTCGCCTCCCCCCCCGCTCCGCTCGCCCCCAGGGAGACCTGGATAAGAAAGAAGGCCCCGACCGTGGCTAGGACTAGAAACACGGCGAGCTTAAAGGCCAGCGTCGGCGCATGGCCGGTCTCACCTTCCATGGATACCATGCCTCCTGTAGCACGCAAGGCGTGCCCTTTCCCCTTTTATCCTTCGGCCCTCACGGAGCCGTTTCCTCCGTCGGTCGATGGCGTCGCAGCGCATCCCCGCTCATCTCCTCCCCCGGCCTCATCCCATATTAGAGCGGCGATGCGGCGCGCAGTTCCCCCGCCCAGCAGGAATTTGCCGCGCAGGGCCCCCTTCCACCACTCCAGTTCCACGGCGTGGACCAGGCGGGCCTCCTCTTCTCCCAGGGCCGAGGCCGCCTCTTCCCAGGTGAGCACGACGCGGACAGGAGTCGGTCCTTTCGTCCCGCCGCTCACCCCGGCGCGAGTCACCAGCGTCGCTTCGGGGCCCCGCTCGACCGTCTTCCCGCGAGAGAGGGGGAAGTAAACCACCCACAGAGAGAGCAACAGGCCGACCGCGGGACCCGAGATGAACTTCCAGCGCACCCCGAAGGCCACGGTGACCGCGGTGGCCAGGGCCGCGCAGGCCAGGAAAGCCGGGAACCACACGGCCAGCGCTTTGCGCACGGCCCGCGGGTCCCAGGGGCGGTTCCGGGTCAGGGAAGAGATGATGTCCGACGGCGTGTTTGAAAGGAGGGAGTCGCCGGCGAAGCCCCCCTTCTTTCCGGCCATCACCGGGGCCAGCGCGAGGATCCTCCGCGGCATGTAAACTTCTTCCAGATGACTGCGCAGCCGCAGCAAAGCGTTGGCGCACCAGCCCAGGCCGAGGAAATTCTCGCCCCTGGCGTCCCGGCCCCGGATTTTCTCCAGGTGCGCGAGCATGCGCATCATCTCCTCCTCGCCCGCCCACACTCCGTTTTCACCCCGCCCCAGGCCGGAGCGGGGATGGAGGGAGATCATGCCGCCCGGCGCGGGGAGGGAGGCGTGGAGGGCTCGCGCCAGCGCCTCGCCGCCTTTTCCCGGTTCCGCCAGCACCACCAGGTTCTTCCCTTTCTCCCCCCACTCGCTCGAGAGCAGGGCCTTTCCGTCCGGGAACTCCAACACCTCCAGGCCGGGGCCTTTGCCGCGCCTTCCTCCCCTGCCGAGGCGGCGCAATGACTCGGCCAGGGAGGCGAGGAGCGCGGTGGCCGCCGCCGCCGCCGCTATGCCGAGAACCAGGCAGACCAGGCTCATGAGGGCCTCGATATTGCGTACGTTGCGGTGCAGGGGGTCGCTGAAATACCAGGCATATCCGAAGATGATAAGGGCGGCCCCGAGGGCGTTGTTGAGGTTGATTTCCTGCCTGGCTCGAACGCGTGTCACCCCCGCTGTCTTCGCGGCCTTCTTGAGAAGGGTTCTCCCCTGCCACCGCCCTCCCAAGCTCTTGCGGCCTTTCTATATGGCTCGGACTGGTGGCAACGCAACTCCGCCAGGAAGCACGAGCATTTACGGGGAGGGGGTGCAG
>JACVJG010000222.1 GCA_015711875.1 Candidatus Solincola jinzensis
ATGGGGGCAGGCCGCCGTCACTGCGGCGGTGTATGATGCGGCTCGCGTGGTCATATGCGGACAGGTCAGCGCGTGAGGCGTCCAGCCCCAGGCAGACCTGGAGATTGGAAAGGGTCTGAGGGGCGGCAGCGATGTCTCTATATAGTTTATCGGGGACCGCCTCGCGCGGAAGGAGACGGAGAAAGGTGGATTTGAAGTCGGCGTTGCTGATCACCGCTCCCGCTGCCAGCCTTTCCCCGCTGCCCAGGATCACGCCTGTGGCTTTGCCTCCTTCCACGCTGATCCCGGACACGCGCGCGTTGAGCCACAGGCGGTTGCGCTTTGCGTCTGCATTTGGAACACGGAACCCTGTGCGAAGTGGATGCGGGCCCCCGCCGAGGGCTTCGGCGAGCATATCGCAAAGCCCCCTCATGCCGATGGCCGGGTAATGGATTCCTTTCTCGCAGAGCAGGGACCACATGGAGGCGAGGAGGGCCAGGTCGGAATAGGGCTCGCGGCTTCCCATGCTCCCAAGGATGCGCCTCAACCTCCAGTCCACGACAAGGCGGTCCAGGTATTGAGCGGCGCTCATGTCCTCTCCGCGTCTCGGCCTGGAAAGACCTTCCCGCGCCAGACGCTCCTGTAGGCGGGAGATGTTGCGCACGTGGCCGAAAAACCTGCTTATGGCGGCTTGCTCGGCGGGGAACAACTCGCTCAGCGAGGAGATCATCTCCGGGAAGGGCAGAGAAAGAGGAACGCGCATCCCGAAAGCCCTGAGCTCGTAGTGCACGCGCCCGGTCTCCAGGCCATCGGAAAAGCCCGCTTTTTCGAGGATGTCCCTCACCAGGTCAGGTGAGCTGAAGCCTAAAGGACCCATGGGGAAAAGGAATCCCTTGCGCTGATATGAATAAGCGGTACCACCCGGATGTGGCTCGGACTCCAGGACCAGCACCGAAAGCCCTTCCTTCGCCAGCCGGGCCGCGGCGATAAGCCCTCCCAGTCCCGCGCCCACAACCACCGCGTCGTAGATGTCGCTCAACAGTGGCCTCCCGCATCCATGTTATCCCTATCATATCCTGGACAACCGCCTGCCGGGCAGCCGCCCTTTTATTTTGCCCTATGCGCCCCTGGGTCGCGAATCCCGCGGGAAAACCGCCAGCTTGAGCGCTTGCCGCTGGCTCGCGATGGCGGTTTGCGCTCACCGTCCGTACCGGGATGGACGTGGTTTCGCGTGATCGCCAGGAAAAACCCTCACCTCGAAACGACGCATCCTTCCTGGACGCTCTCCGTAGGATGCCGCTGGAGGAAAGGACGTGAAGAGATGTGAAGGGGTTTCACTGGAGCCGGCTCCGGCCACCGTCGGGGCCCATCCCTCCGCGTTCTCGCATAAAAGCCGCCTAAGGCGCTCATGCCCGGACCTCCACCGCCTGCCCCAGGGCGCCGGGATACCTCGTATCTCGGGGCCATGCCCTTGGAAATGCGCCGTCCCCGGCGGGGATAGGCCTCGGCGCGCGGGGCATTGAATCGCTTTAACCTGCAACGCATGGAGGCAAGCATGGAACGAACCTTCCCCGGCCGACGCCTCCCGCATGAGGCCCGGCTGGGTGGGGATGCTAGAATGAAGGAAAGCGATCAGGTGGAGGAGGGGTGATATCCATGCGCTATTCAGCAGGAAAAATCGCGATGGCGGTGAGTGTCGGGGCGCTGGCGGCGGCGCTCGAGCCGGTGGTGGCGGAACGGCGCACGCGCACCGACAGGCGCGAGGCCGAGGTTTGGTCGCCCAGGCGGGGAGAGGAATACCTCATCAGGAACGCGGAGATCGTCGATGTTCTGACCGGAGCCGTGTTGCACAAGCGTGGAATCCTGATCAGGGACGGACGCATAGCCGAGATCATCACGGAGAAGAAGGCACGCGAGATGCAGGAGGTCACCTCCCTTGACGCGGGCGGGTGTTTCGTGATCCCCGGGCTCATCAACGCCCACTGCCACATGATCCTCACTGCCACCTTGAGATTCGGTCCCGCCGTGATCTCCGCCGCGGTAAGGCAGTTCGAGCGCAATTTTGAGGAATGCATTACCCACGGTGTGACCACAGTAAGAGATGTCGGCACTCTGCCGTTATTGATGCGGAGGTTCATCGCGGCGGTGGAGGAGGGAAGGCTTCTGGGCCCCAGGGTGGTGCATGCGGGCTCGTTCATCAACGCGCCCGGCGGCTACCCCGATTTTCTGCCCCCCTTGCCCGGACCGGTGGCGCGCAGGCTGGGCGACTTCGCGTTCCCCGTAAGAACGCCCGAGGAGGCGGTGAAGGCGGTGGAGAAGAACGCCGAGCTCGGCGCCACGTTCATCAAGACCGCCTTCGACGACCGCTCCCTCTTCGTTGGCCAGAGGCCGCTGAACATCCTTGACGACGACTCTTTGAAGGCCCTGGTGGAGGCGGCGCACACGCATGGGATGAAGGTCTCCGTGCACCACCGTTTCCGCAAGGGTTTTCTGCGCGCCATGGAGTTCGGGGTGGACGGCCTCGAGCATCTCCCGTCGGATCAGCCCCTGGATGACCGCGAGGTGGAGGAGTTCACGGCGGGAGACCGCTTCATCGTGCCCACCGTGCAGGTAGGCTGGGCGCTCTGCGGCGTCAGCCGCGGCGACCCGCACCTCGATCATCCCCTGGTACGAAAGGCCCTCGCGCATCGTCTGGAGGTGGTGAAAACCCTGTATCCATCCCTGTGCGAGCCCCCGGTGCAACACGAGCTGCTGCGCTTCGAGTGCTGTTACCGGGACCCCGGCTATACGGAAAAGAGGCACATCCTGTTCACCCTGGACCCGAAGATATTCACCGAAGCCCTGGTCAAGGGGCAGGAGAACCTGAACAAGCTCTACCATGCCGGCGCCCTCATAGGCTGCGGAAACGATGGCGGTACTCCCCAGGGGTTTCCCGGGGGTCTGGGGGTGGAGATGGTGCTCATGGATTACGCCACGGATATGACGCCGCTCCATGTCCTGCAGGCGGCGACCATCAACAACGCCCGCATCCTGGGAATGGAGGACGATCTGGGCACGGTGGCCAAAGGCAAACTCGCCGACCTGGTGCTGCTGCGGGGAAATCCCCTGGAGAACATGGAGAGCGTGCTCAGGCCCGCCGCCGTGTTCAAGGAGGGGAGGCTGTTGTACGCCTCGCACAACCCGGAGCTGCTCCCCGCCTGAAGGCAGCCCCAGGCTCCGGGAAAAGGGTACTTGCAGGACAGGGGCGGGCAGGAGCGAGCTGACGCATAAGCGATCTCCGTTTTCCGGTAAGGGATGGGCGAGAGGAACGGCGTTTGGCGAGCCGGGGGCGATAGCGGTTGCCTCCACAAGGGATACGGCATTCCCGCAGCAGAAATATGATCTCCCTATCCATACCTGCTGTTGACGGGCGTTCGGGGGCACCCCTTTGGCAGCCCGATGAATACTACATCATCGCTTATGATAAACCATGCTCCTCCCTTCTCCCCGCGGCGTGTTTTGGCGTTATCATGCTATAGCGCGAACCGGCGATGGACGAGACGACGGCTGGTGCCGTAATCTTTAGGCGTAGGCGATAGCGGCTCAATTTCTGAGGAAAGGCGGTTGCGCATGTGGTGGAGGTATGTGCTCATCCGTCCCTTCTTCGCCCTGGCCGCCAGGTCGAGGAAATACGACCTCAGGGTATCGGGCATGGAGAACGTTCCCCGCTACGGCCCCTTCATAGTGGTCTGCAATCACCAGAGCAGCCTGGATATCGTGGCGGTGGCGCTGGCCCTGAAGCCGGCGCTTACCCATCGCCATATGTGGCCGTGGGCGAAGACGGAGATAGCGCAGGGCAAGGAAGGGCCCATGGGATGGGCGCTGTGGAAGATCTTCGGGGTCATCCCCATCGACCGCTCGAAAAACGACCATTCCGAGGCCATCCTCCAGAGCCTGAAATGCCTGCGCCGCGGCGAACTGGTCTTCGTCTTCCCGGAGGGGACCAGGAGCAAGCCCGGGGAGGTGAAGCCATTTCAGTTCGGGGTGGCCAACCTGGCGCGCGCGGCCCCCGCCCCCATACTTCCCGTGGCGACCTACCGGCGGGACGACGGCGGCATCCAGGTGAACATCGGCAAGCTCTTCACCCTCCCCCCCAAGAAGAAGGTGTACGAGGTGCTGGGGGACCTGGAGGAGAAGGCGGAGGGCCGCTTCATACAGCAGGTGGAGACGTTACGGCAGTGGGCGGACACGGTGCCGCGCGACAAGAAGGGCATGAAGCTCATCGCCAGGATGGTCAAGATAATCACCGATTTTGTGAACCGGCAGGACATCTCCTTCGGCCTCTTTTTCCGTCTGGCCGAAGAAGAGGACAACGAGTTCATCCGTGACCGAGTGATGGAGCTCCTTCCAGAGGGTTGGAAAAAACTAGAACCAGAGAGCCGGATCAAGCCGCTCCCCTTGATCAAAAAAGAATAACCTCGATTCCCAGGGTCAGCCCTCGATCTTCAAAAAGTGGCGCCAGGCCTCCACTATCGTAACAGGCGTTGATGCCGAAAGAATGCGATACAAGAGGATGAAAGCGATAACCTCCATGCCCTCCATCTAAAGCCGATGACCTGACCCTCCGGCCTTAGGACGATGGCCAGCCCTGACTCCCAGACCTGAGTCGCCCTGGGGGAGGTTGACGTACAAAACGAGCTGGATTATATTCTTTGAACAAATATTCAAACTTGCGTGGGGGATGCGCCGGGGGGAAGCATGGCCTGGCCCAAGGAAAAGGCTGCGACACGTAGGAAAGAGATCCTCGAGAACTTCTATGCCGTACTGGCAAGCGAGGGCCTGGAAGGAGCTTCCATCGCCAAGATCGCGGACCGCATGGGCGTGAATCCCAGCCTGATCATACACTATTTCTCCACCAAGGAGGAGATGGTCGTCGCGCTGGTGGACCATATCCTCGCCATGTACGAAAGCGTGTTCCTGCCCCGGCTGCGGGAGATCGAAGACCCGCAGGAACGGCTGGAAGCAGCAGCGGACGGTTTCTTCGGCGCCGACTGGGCGGGGTTGGTGGACCCCGGCGTGTTTTATGCCTGCTACTCCCTGGGTTTCCGAAACCCGAGGGTCAAGGAGAGCTTCCGCAAGATGTACGGGAAGCTGCGTGGGGTGCTGACGGAGGAGATCGCGGCGCTTATTGAGGCGGGCGTGGTCCCCGGAGGCGATTCCGGAAAGCTGGCCGGTCTGGTCATCGCCGTGCTCGAGGGATATGACTTCTACCGCTGCATGCTGGACGAGGGCGAGGCGGACGAGTTCGGCCGTTTCTGCAGGGAGAGCTTGCTGGCAGTGCTGCGGGGAAGATACGCGGGAAATTAGGTGCGAGGCTGCCGCTTGCGGCAGGACTGCCGGGTTAAGGAGGAGGAGAGATGCTCTGGACCATCGAGGCCAAGGACGATTTCAGCTATGGGCACAAAGCGGGCAAGGGGCGCGAGCGCCTCTTCCGGGCGGCGCTCGGACACGCCGCGAAGTCGCTGGCGAGGATGGGCGCCGACCCGGCGGAGGAGTCGGCGAGGGCGAGGCGGCACATGGCGCTTCTCGCCGAGCGCTATCCCGCCCAGCTGGAGCGGATCGGCGGGCTGGCGCGCGCCCTGGGAACGGAGGTAAGCGAGGTGGCGGCGGGTGGCCTGGCTATGGCGTCCATCGCCGCCCCGGGGT
>JACVJG010000223.1 GCA_015711875.1 Candidatus Solincola jinzensis
CATGCAGAATTTCCTCATGCTCAAGGAGCTGGGACGCCAGGAAAAGCCGGTACTCCTCAAGCGCGGCATGAGCTCGACGGTGGAGGAATGGCTGATGGCGGCGGAGTATATCCTCAAAGAGGGCAACCACCGCGTGATCCTCTGCGAGCGCGGCATCCGCACTTTCGAGACCTCCACTCGCAACACCCTGGACATCGCGGCCGTCCCGGCGGTGAAAAACGCCTCCCACCTGCCGGTGATCGTCGATCCCAGCCATGCCACCGGGGTGCGGGAGCTGGTGCCGCCCCTGTGCAAGGCGGCACTGGCGGCGGGCGCGGACGGGGTGATGGTGGAGATGCACCCGCGTCCCAAGGAAGCCCTGTGTGACGGATCGCAGTCCTTGACCGTGGACGGCTTCAAGGCGATGATGGATGAGCTGGCGTCGCTGGCCTCCTTCCTGGGAAGGAAGTGAAAGGAAAAGGGGAGATCGACTATTGGGGGAGCGGTTCTTTCGCCGCGTGGGAATCCTGGGGACCGGCCTTATCGGCGGCTCCCTGGGGCTGGCGTTGAGAAAACGCGGCCTGGCGGATGAGGTGCTGGGGTACGATCGCGAAGCCGCCATGCTGGATAAAGCCAGGAGATACGGCGCGGTGGACGCCGCCGTCTCCGGCCTGGAGGAACTCGCCCGCTCCTGCGACCTCGTCTTCGTGGCCGTGCCGGTCAGGTCCATCCCTGCCGCCCTGAAGGAGCTGGCTCCACATCTCAGGGAGGGCGCTCTGGTCAGCGACGTGGGCTCGGTTAAGGGAGCGGTGGTAACGGCGGCGCGTAAAGCCCTGGGGAGCGCATGCCGTTTTATCGGCGGGCATCCCCTGGCAGGGTCGGAACAGAGGGGGGTGGAGTTCGCGGACCCAGACCTCTTCAACGACGCCTATTACGTCCTCACCCCCGGAGGGGATTGCGACGCAGAGGCCTATTCCAGGCTGAACGCCCTGCTGAGCGCCATGGGGGCGCGCGTGGTGGCCATGGACCCCGAGCTGCACGACCGGGCGGTATCGGTGATCAGCCATCTTCCTCACGTGCTGGCGGCCGCCCTCATGAACATCGCCCTCGACCGCGCGGATGAGTATCCCTTGTTGCGGCTGGCCGCCGGGGGTTTCCGGGACATGACCCGCATCGCCGCCTCCCACGCGGGGCTGTGGCTGGACATCCTCCTGGAGAACCGCGAGGCGGTGAGGGAGACTCTGCGCGAGTATATGGCGGCGCTGGGCAGAATAGAGGAGATGCTGCGCAGCGGGGAAGAGGGCGAGTTGGCGGCATGGCTTGAGCGCGCGCGCGGCGGCAGGCAGAACCTGGCGCCCGTGCTGCGCGAGGCGTTGCAAGAGCTCTACAGCCTGGTGATGCCGGTGACGGACCGCCCTGGAGTCATCAGCGAGGTCACCCTGGCGGTAGGCGGGGAGGGCATAAACATCGAGGACATCGAGCTGGTACACCCCCTGGAGAGCGGGCAGGGGCTGTTGAGGCTCTCGGTGAGGGGCGGCGAGGCGGCATCGCGCGCGGCTCAGGCTCTGCGCCGGAAGGGCTACCGCGTGAGCGTGGGCAAGACCCTGGGAGAGGAATGATAATAACGTCGGCATGGACGGTTCAAACCCGGATAGGTGCGGATGTTTTCATGATCAATATGCCATATTATGGCAGGATGTATGAAAAGGATTCTCGCTTCACGAGGGAGGCATGACGGTGGAGATGGTTTTCAACCGCGTCACCCGGGGGCCCAGGGGGGAGGCGAGAGTGCCCCCCGACAAGTCGATATCCCACCGCGCCGCCATCCTGGGCGCGCTGGCAGAGGGGGTCACCGTGGCGCGTCCCTTCTTGCGCTCCGCGGACTGCATGTCCACCCTGGCCTGCCTGCGGTCCCTGGGGGTGGGGCTGACCCATGAGGACGGGACCCTGCGCGTGGAGGGCGGGGGGCCAGAGGGCTGGAGGGAGCCGGAGGCCCCGCTTGACGCGGGGAACTCCGCCACCACCATGCGTCTGCTCGCCGGGGCGCTGGCCGGCATGCCCATACGCTGCGAGATACGAGGAGACGCCTCGCTGTCGCGACGCCCCATGGCCCGCATCGTGGAGCCGTTGCGCGCCATGGGGGCGGAAGTGGAGGCCCTGGGGGAGGGCATGCGACCGCCCCTGGTCATACACGGAGGTAGGCTGAGGGGCATCGATTACGAGATGCCGGTGGACAGCGCGCAGTTGAAGTCCGCCCTGCTGCTCGCGGGGCTGCAGGCGGAGGGGGAGACGCGAGTGCGCGGAGGCAAGTCCTCTCGCGACCACACCGAGAGGATGCTCGCCCTCATGGACGCTGACATAACCTTCCAGGACGATGCGGTGGTGGTGAGACGCTCCACCCTCAAGGGTCGGGAGGTGGAGATCCCGGGGGATATATCAAGCGCGTCTTTTCTGCTGGCGGCGGCGGCCCTTCTGCCGGGTTCGCGCTTGTCGCTGCGGGGGGTGGGGCTCAACCCCACCCGCGCCGGTTTTCTCTCCGTGCTCAACTCCATGGGGGCGCTGGTCATGGAGTCATCTTACCGCGAGACCGACAACGAGCCTCGCGGCGACCTGGAGGTGGGGTCCGCCGTCCTCTCTGGCGTGGAGGTGGAGGGGTGGCGCGTCCCGGCGATGATCGACGAGGTGCCCCTGCTGGCGGTGCTCGGATGCCGCGCCAGGGGGGAGACGGTGGTGTGGGGGGCGGGGGAGCTGCGCGTGAAGGAAAGCGACCGCATCGCGGCCATATGCTGCGAGCTGGCGAAGATGGGGGGGCGTCTGGATGAGCTGGAGGACGGTTTCGTGGCCCACGGGCCCACGGAGCTGAAGGGGGCGCGCGTGGACTCCCACGGCGACCACCGCATCGCCATGTCCCTGGCGGTGGCCGCGCTGTGCGCCGAGGGGGAGACGGTCATCGCGGGCTGGGAATGCGTGGATATTTCCTTCCCCGGCTTCGCCGAGCTCCTGCGCTCGCTGCTATGATCGCGGGCGCGCGATGGTATGGCGGGGGGCCTCGCGGCCCAAGGGAGCGTTAAAGAGGTACTGCGAACCGGAAGGCCGACCCCCCTCCCTCCCTCTCCGCGCACCAGATCCTGCCCCCGTGGCCCTCCACGATCTCGCGCGCGATGTAAAGACCCAGGCCGATGCCGGGTATGGAATGGTGGTTGACGTCCTCAACCTGGTAAAAGCGCTCGAAAATACGGGTTCTCTCCTCCACGGGCACTCCCGGCCCGCGGTCGAGGACCGAGGCCAGGAACTCGTCCTCGTTCACCTCGGCCTCCACGTCGACAGGAGAGGCGGGAGGGGAATATTTGGCCGCGTTCTCGAGCAGGATGAGCAAGACCTCCAGAAGCCGTTCGGGATCCGCGTGGATGGTGCCTTTGAGCCGGTGGGAGAGATTGAAAGGTCTGCGCGGAAAGCGCAGGCGCATCTCGTCCACCGCGCGCTCCAGCAGGGGGACGGGGTCGAAGTCCTTTTTCACCACCGCTAGACGGGCGCGGTCTATCTTGGACACGTCCACCAGCTCCGATACCAGGCTTTCCATGCGCTCCACGGCGTTGGGGATGTTCTCCAGGATCTCCGCCTCAAGCTCAGGGTCGAGGCGGTCGCGGTAGGTGCTGAGGAGCTGGGAGTAGCCGCGCAGGATGGTCATGGGGTGCCTTATCTCGTGCGAGACGATGTCCACGAAGTCCTTGAGGTTGCGCTGGTGGGAAAAGCGCTCCTCCTCCACGGCGAGGGCGCGCGCCAGCATGCCGGAGACCTCCACCTCGCGCCGCTTGAAATCGCGTGGAAGCGGCCCCAAGAAGCACAGGGCGCCCACCACCTCGTCCCTGGCGGCGACGGAGCGTCCCAGCATCGACCTTATCCCCAGCTCCACGAGGCGTCCGGCCCCTCCCGGAGGGGCGCGCTCGGAGAGGTCGCGCGCGATAAGCGGCTCGTCGGGGTCCCTGGCCAGGAGCCTGAGGAGGGGCTCGCAGCGCAGAGGGTCGAGGAGCTGCCAAAGGGCGGCGTCCGGATCGACGTGATGCATCACCTCGCGCCCATCCAAACGTAGATAAACCGCGAAAGGCATGTCCAGTATCCGCCGGCCGGTGCGCAGGATGAGAGAGATGTTCTCCTCCCCATGCGCGCCCAGGTTAAGAAAAAGTCGCACCACTTGCTCCAGGGTATCGCGCGCGCTCTCCCTCTCGGTCACGTCGGTCATGACCACCATGACCGCGGGCTCGCTTTTGAGGTACACGGTTTTGGAAAATAGTTCCACGTGTCTTATATCGCCGTTCTTATGAAAAAAACGTGTGGTGTAACGCGGCACCTGGGGGTAAAGGCCGGATTGCTTAAGCCTCGCTTGCTCTAGCACGAAGGAGCGGTCCTCGGGAAACACCAGGCTAGCGTACCCGCCCTTGGGGAGGGAGAGGAACTCGTCAAGGGTATAGCCGGTGATCTCCGAAACCGCCTGGTTGGCGTATATCACCTCGTCGTCCTTGACGATGAAGATCCCCATCACCGACTGCTCGGTGAGCACCCTGAAGCGCTCCTCGCTGTCCCGTAACGCCTGGTCGGCCTCGGTGCGCTCGGTGACGTCGTGGAGGTTCACCACGATGCCGCGCACCTCGGGGTCTTGAAGGAGGTTCCTTCCCGTGGCCTCGGCGTGGCGGTAGCCGCCGAGCTTGTGGCGGAAACGGAAAGAGTGGGTATAGGTCTCCCCGGGCAGGCCGACAAGCGAGGAGAACTTGGCCACCAGCGGCTCCAGGTCGCCGGGATGCACGTAATCCAGCGCGCTCTTGCCCACCAGCTCCTCGGGATGAAAACCGGTCATGCGCTCAAAGGAGGGGCTGGCGTACAGGATGGTGGTGTCCTCAGAGAGCACCGCCACGGATTCGTACAGCCCCTCGATGAGGGCGTGGAAGAACCTCTCGCCGTCACCCATAATACCTGCCTTCTCCGAACGCCCCGCCTTGCCCTTCCTATCCTGAAAGGCTTTTTCTGGCGATGACCGCAGAGGCCGCTGCCGGCTCGCGCCGAATGCGGTGGGGGCCGCGACGGACTCTCGCATCAAGAATTCCATAACATTATATGACAGGAGAAGGGCTTTCGCTAACCGGCCGGTGCCATCACGCTCAAGGAGATGGTAGCGGTTTATATGCGATCAAAAGGGCTTTTCAGCAAACCATGCATTTATTGAGCACATCGGGGGTGTCGATTATCAACCGCTTGCCGGACTTTTTTCCATCAGGGGGTTGAGAGGGCGAAGAGGGAAAGGGAAATCAACCATAATCGAGGAGAGCGCCAACCGTTTGGTGGGTCTTCCGTTTGCCGGCTCCCCTTAACCTCAGGCTTGGGTCCGAGCTGCCCCGCGGCAAAGGCCTTAAAGGAAGCGCGTGAGTTTCTTTTCATCAAGGGCCGCGTGGCGAACGGGCGGGATGACGAGGCAGAGGATGGGTTACGGAAGAGGGCTGGATAGGATACGGGAAGCCCCCTCCTATCGAAAGGGAGGGACAGAAGGCGACCGTTTACCGCGGCCAGCAGGGGGCGGGCGATGCGGAGCGGATGCGGCATCCGCAAAGCGGCAGGCTTCTCCCGCCCGCGGGAAGGGGAGGGATGTACGCAACCCCTTAGGAGCCCAGCGCGGAAAACGAGTGTCGGTTG
>JACVJG010000224.1 GCA_015711875.1 Candidatus Solincola jinzensis
ATAGTCTCCTGGCTCCGATCCTGATAGCCTGAACTGGATGACGCCCTCGAGGTCGCCGGCGGCCTCCGGGACGAAAAAGATGGTCATCGCCTCGATGACCTGCCTGGCCGTCATCCCCCTTTTCCCTCCCATCCTTGACCCCTCCTCCTCTCTCCTCGCGGGCACTTTGAGGTCAACCCATTATAGCAGTTATTTCCCGCAAACCATCCATGCGGCGCGGCTCGCCCATCACGGGCGCGGAAACCCCACGGGGATCAGGGCGCCTGCCAGCGGACCGTTGAGCGATCATGGAGCTTTTTCGGCGGGGTGCGCGGTCTCCGGCATGTTCCCCAAAATATACCATTAAACTGAGTAGGCCCCTCGCGAGCCCTATGGGGTCATCCCTCGCGGGCGGAAAGGGCGGCGTGTACCGCCTCAACCAGCTCGGAGGGCTGGAAGGGTTTGGTCATGTATATCTCCGCGCCCAGGGACTTGGCCTTGCGCACGTCCTCCTCCATGTTGCGCACCGTGAGCACGATGACCGGGATGTCCCTGGTCTCCTCGTCGCCCTTGAGCATGCGCAGGATCTCGAAGCCGTCCACCTCGGGCATCATGATGTCGAGGATGATCACGTCGGGCTTGCCGCTGGCGATGGATCGCCTGGCCTCATCCTTCCCCTCCATGCCCACGATCTGGAAGCCCTCCACCTCGAGGATGATCTGCACCAGGCGGTGCATGGCGGGCTCGTCGTCGATCACCAGTACCTTTTTCTTCTCCATGTCACGATCAGCGCCGCGCTTCTCCTCTTTCAACCCCTTTATGCGTTATACGAAAAGGGCGCTTGCACGCCCCAGGATAGTCTACTATTTTCTGTCCGTCAGCGCCACCCCCTACCCGCCCTGGGCCCTCAAGCTCCTTTATCGCCGGTCCATATCGCCGAGGGCAGCCGTCAAGGCCAGGCCGTCGAGGATGTCCTTCTCGCTAACCAGCACTTCCTCCCACCCCGCGGCGCGCATGAGGGAGACCAGCACCGCCGCGCCCCCCAGGATCACGTCGGCACGGCCCGGCTCCAGGCGCATGAGATCCCGGCGCTCTCGCAGGGAGAGGGAAGCGAGGCGGCCGTAGATGTCCGCCACCTCGTCACGCCCCAGGCGCGAATGGTGGATCCTCTCTCCATGGTATCTTCGCAGCCCCATGTTCAAGCCCGACAGGGTGGTGACCGTACCCGCCAGCCCCACCACCAGCCCGGGCTCAAGGGGCGCGATCTCCGCGGCCACGGGTCCCATGACCCCATCCAGGTATGCCTCCATGGCCGCGAGCTCCTCGCTCAGGGGTGGGTCCGAGCGGAGGAACCTCTCGCTCATGCGCACGCAACCCACGTCGACACTGCGGTCCAGGAGGATCTCACCATCCCTACCCACGACGACCTCAGTGGAACCTCCGCCGATATCGAAGACCGTCAGGGTCCGGTCAGGGGGACGCAGATCCCCCAGGTCATAGGTGGCCCCCAGGAAAGAGAGCGCGGCCTCCTCCCGACCGCTGAGGACCCTGGGAACGGTTTCCAGGACCTCCGCCGCCGCCGCGAGAAAGCGGCTCGCGTTGGCGGCGTCCCTGGCCGCGCTGGTGGCCGCGACCCTCCTCGCGCTCACGCCCTCCCTGTCCATGAGCTCGCGGTACTCGCGCAGGACCGCCAGGGTGCGCTCCATGGCCTCCTCTCTCAGAGCGCCGCTACCGTCCACTCCCTGGCCCAGCCGGGTGATGGCCATGCGCCTGTGCAGGGTCTTCAAAGTGGGGCGCTCCAGGCTCCCCGCCACCTCGGCCACCAGCAGCCGCGCGGAATTGGTGCCGATGTCCACCCCCGCCGCCCTCACCGCGCCCAAGCTACCTCCTCCCTCGCATGAAGGGACCGCAATCGCCCGCGCATTCTTCGCGTTGAACCTCTCCCAGCGCCGCGGCCACCTCCGCTCCCACCGGGTTACGCCCTCCCGCCAGGAAATGGGCGAGGTGGGCGTGGAGGCATTTCATGCCGCCCCGCGCCGTCCCCCCCACCCCTCCGCGCTGGGAGAAATACCTCTCGCATTTTTCCAGCGCTCCCATGCGTTCCGCCCATCTCGCCCTCTCCGCCGCGTAATCCCGCTCCGCCCGGCGCAGACCCTCCGCCAAAGCGGGATCATCCTCCATCCTGCAGCGCAGCCTCTCCCTGAAATCCCCGCTCTCCAGGCGGGAGACCGAACGCTGAAGAAGGGGGCACGTAAGCCAGTAAAGGGTGGGAAAAGGGGTTCCGTCCGGAAGCAGAGGCGGGGTGGCGATCACCTGCACCACGCCATGGGGGCAGCGGGATGCCACCCTGGCCTCTCCCCTCAGGGGGCGCCCCAGCTGCCTTTCCGCTATCTCCCGGTCCTCAGCGCGCATTCCGGCGACTCCCATCATAACCCCATTGTAGCAATCGCCCAGCGACGCAGTAGCGGGACATGAGCGCTTATCGACCAGCTGGGGAGACGGTCGGACACACTATGGCGGCCATGGCTGCGACTTATCCACATTCTTCCTGCTCCGGACCGCCCGCGCATGATATCGCGTCGGGCTAGCTTGCTTGTCAGCGTATCAGCCGCTGTTCATCCCGCCCCCCTGCAGCCAGAGCCGTCGCCCTCGTTCCAGGGACGCGAGGGCGCAAGGGCGATGCCCTCCTTGATGGGACGCGCGGGCCAAGCTTCGCTTCGGAGTGAGATAGAGGGGACTGGGAACGGCGGCGAGACATGGCGTTCTCGCGCTTCTCGCGACTCCCCTGACTTATCCGGAAAAACCATGCCAGAGGCCGCGTTTTACGCGCTTACCGCCAGGGAGCGCGCGCTGAAACCCCCGTCGCCGCCACGCCTGAGCGCGACCGGCCCACGGAGCGTCAGGGACCATGGATGTGAGGTGGGAGAAAGCCTCATCCCCTTGCCCGAACTCGCGGCTATGGCTATGCCATAATGTCCGTTCGCTCATGACGCGTCTTTTTCCGCGGCCCCGCAAAGGCCAGGCCGGCCGACCCTCCATCAGCCCCTATGCTAGGTCTCGGCGCCAGGCAGGGAGCGCCATCCCGGGGCCCCCTTCAAGGCCTCACGGGGGCTTCTATTTGGGCTTGGAGGCCATGAAGATCTTGAAGGTGGCCACGGCCTTTTCGTTGCCCTCGTGGTCCACGATCTTCTGCTGGAAGGTGACCACCCCGCCCACCTCGCTCTTCTCCTTTTTCTCCGTCACCTCCACCTCCACGTGGATGGTGTCACCGATCTTGGTGGGAGCGACGAAACGCACGCGGTCCATGCCGTAGAAGGCCACGATGGCGTAGTCGGTGAGGGGCATGAGCCCGGAAGCGGCGGAAAGCACCAGCATGCCGTGGGCTATCCTCTCGCCGAAGGGGCTCTTGGCGGCGTATTCCTTGTCCACGTGCAAGGGATACCAGTCCCCGCTGAAGGCGGCGAAATTCACGATGTCCGCCTCGGTGATGGTGCGGCCGCGGCTGACATAGACGTCGCCCACCTCGAAGTCCTCGAAATACTTCATCTCTCCCTCCTCTTCCCGTCGCGATGGAACCGAGTCGCCGCTTGAGATTATATCCCAAAAACAAAGTGTGGCCTTACCGGTGGTCGCTTACCCCGGCAAAGTACCTTTGCTCTTGAGGGAAGGAGGCGATCGTGAGGCGCTTCCGATGCCGTAACCCGTAGGCAGGGGCTCTTGTGACCGAAAAAGGCGGTTTCTGCCATGTCAACCAGGCAAACCAAGCAAAACGAACAAGAGGAAAGAAATGGTGTCCCGAGAAGCAGCCATGAGGTTCTCCGTCGTCCAAGGGGATAAAGCGATAAAGGAGGAACGAGATGGCCTGATGATGGTCGGGATCAGGAACAGGGTTTCCTATCCCGTCTCGGAAATGAGGGGGTTGGAGAAACGAGGAATAGTGTGGTTGGGCTCTCGTTACACCCCGCTTGCCTTTCCGAAGCCGTGAGGTTAATCTATTAATGCCGCTTAAATATTAAGTAACGGTTAATAGTCGGCAAGGCGAAAGGAGCGGGGAATGGCACTGAGTCTGTTTTTCACCGAGGAACACGAGATGCTGCGCCAGAGCATCCGCGAGTTTGTGGAGAAAGAGCTGGCGCCCCACGCCGAGGAGTGGGAAGAGGAGGGGATGTTCCCCGACTGGGTGTTCAAACGCATGGGAGAGCTTGGTTACCTGGGCCTCCATTACCCCGAGGAGTACGGGGGTGGGGGTGGCGATTATTTCACCAACATCGTGCTGGCGGAGGAGATAACGCGCAGTGGCTCGGGCAGCCTGGGCATGGCCATCGCGGTGCAGGTAGGCATGGCCACCCCACCTATCCTCGCCTTCGGCACCGAGGAGCAGAAGCAGAAGTACCTGGTGCCGGCGATCAAGGGCGAGAAGATCGCCTGCCTGGGCATCACCGAGCCGGGAGCTGGCTCCGACGTCGCCAGCATCACCACCTACGCCGAGAAGATCGACGGGGGCTGGAGGGTCAACGGCAACAAGATCTTCATCACCAACGGCTACCGCGCCGACTTCATGACCCTAGTGGCCCGCACCGAGAAGACCAAGGGATATAAGGGCATGAGCCTTTTCCTGGTGGACACGGACACGCCGGGCTTCGTGGTCAACCGCAAGCTGGACAAGGTGGGGTGCCGCGCCTCCGACACCGCGGAGATATTCTTCGAGGACATGGTGATCCCCGAGGACGCCCTGCTGGGCGAGGAGGGACGCGGCTTCTACAACATCATGTGGGAGCTGCAGGGGGAGCGGCTTATAGGCTCCGCCCTGGCCATCGCTGGCGCCAAGCTGACCCTGGAAGGGGTCATCGCCTACACCAAGGAACGCGTGCAGTTCGGAAAGCCCATCTGCAAGAACCAGGCCATCGCCCACCGCCTCGCCGACCTGGCCACCAAGATCGAGGCGGCGCAGGCCCTCATCTACCTCACCGCCTGGAAGGTGGACCAGGGCGAGTACCCGGTGAAGGAGATCTCCATGGCCAAGCTCATGAGCGCCCAGGTGGCCTTCGAGGTGGCGGACGAGGCCCTGCAGTTCATGGGCGGCTATGGCTACATGATGGAGTACCCTGTGCAGCGCTCCTGGAGAGACGCGCGACTGGGGCGCATCGGCGGCGGCACGGACGAGATCATGCGCGAGATCATCGCCACCACCATGGGCCTTTACGCGTAGGCCGACACGCTTTTAGCAAGGGCCTGGAGCCAGCAAGGGATTTACCAGCACGATAAAAGGGGCGCGGAAACCGCGCCCCTTGGCCGTTGAACCTGGATGGAGCGTAAAAGAAAGCCCTTTTTCGGCGCCCGGGGTCAGGGAAGATAGACGGTGGCCTCGCCGCCCTTGAGGACATCGCTGCCGTCGGCCTTCTCTGCCCACACGTCCAGCACCACCAGATTGCCCTCGAGTTTTTCCCTCACCTTGCCCTTGAAGATCACCGTGTCGCCGGGGATGACCATGCCGCGGAACTGGCAGGAGAGCTTCTTGAGATAGCCGGGGTCGCCGATCCAGTCCACCACCGTCTTGCCCAGCAGGGCCATGTTGAAAAGGCCGTGCGCGATGACGTCGGGGAGCATGGCCACTTCCTTGGCGAAGTAGGGGTTGGTGTGGATGGGGTTGAAGTCGCCGCTCGCCCCGGCG